>JBEQAN010000178.1:0-3948 GCA_041640315.1 Leptospiraceae bacterium | reverse complement strand
AAATGGATGATATTTTCTTCTGAGATCTGTTTTGTACCAAAAAATTTTGTTTTTAATTCTACCATGCTATCAACCTATCGTAAAAAATCCATTAAAGTAGGACGGATAATCCTTGCTCCTACATTTAAGGAATAATTAAATACATTTTCTATCCATTTCAAATTCATGATAGTCTCTGGAAAATCAATTCCCTCGTTTTTTGCAAGTAATTCTATGGTAAATATTTTATCCCAACTAATTTTTTTCATATGTTCTTCTAAGCGATTTTGTCTTGCTCCCGCTTCTGAACGATATCTTAGAAGATTTTCGAGAGCAGTATCTAAATTTCCAAGATCTTGTCCAGAGATTTCTAGTTGATCCCCTTTTAATAAATCATTACGAAATTTTAAAATTACATCAAATAAAGATAAACCATCAATTTTAGCAGTAGGATTGTAATTATTAGGGGGAGTAGATTGATCGGGATTTATCAATCCTAAGTCCTGTAAAACCGTTCCCCCTTCAATATCTTCCAACCAGATTTGATGTGGAGTCAAAGTGTATAAAGAAAGATTGTCTTGTCCAATTTTAGATGCTCTTATATCAATTCCCGCCTTATTGATTTTATCAATGATATCATCAATAGTATCTCCTACTTCGACTTGAATTTCTACACCATCTATTTTAAATTTTTGATTTGAAGTTGCAACATATCCAGAAGTATCTACATCTCCAGTAATGGTCATATTCGTTCCCCAAAAAACTCGATTCCCCGGAAAATTGACGTCAATATAGACATTTCTATCCAATTCAATTAAACGCTTTCCAATATCGCCTCTATATTCCACTCCAATAATTTGATTTTCGAGCTTGATTCCATCAGGTGTTTCTATATCTGCAACAATGGGTTCAAATGGTTTTCGTTCTATAACAAAACCACCGAATAAAGGTCTTCCTATTGCATCTGTGGAATTTGCTATATCAATGAGTGATCTTAAGTGTTGATCGATTTCTGAAGCAATGGCTTCTTTAAGTTCAAAAGCATTATCTCCTTGATAAATACCATTTGAAGCCTGAACAGCTAAAACCCTAACCCTTTGTAAAATATCGGTTATGGTAGAGAGTTGTCCATCTATCAAATTCATTCGTTCAAGAGCTTCATTTATATTTCTTTCAAATTGTTCAATTTCATTCACTTTAGTTCTAAGATACATTTGATTAGTTGCTATTGAGGGTGCATCCCCAGGACGGAAGATTCTTTGTCCAGTAGCAAGTTGATTTTGTAATTTATCCATTTGAAATTTTTGGTTATTAATATGATTAATAAGATTTTGATTTTGCATTATACCAGTAATTCGATACATTTTATCCTCCTACCCTCTTAGGACTTCAAACGATTGATAATCACATCTAATAATTCATCCATCGTCCTTAATGTTCTTGCAGAGGCATTATAGGCGTGCTGAAACTGCACTAAAGATGCCATTTCTTCATCTAAATTTACACCCATTATACTTTGACGTTGATTTTTTAAAGACAATAAATGTTCATTATGATGCTCTGCTAAATCTTCTGCTTTTCTTAATATCCAAAATAAAAATTTCCTTGCTTTAAAGCTTTAGCTATCAATAAAGCATTTTCACCGTCAGCAAGTCCATTGGGAGAATTATAATCCCCCGTTCCTCCTATATCTTGTCCTCTAGCGGCTGCAATTTTTGTAGGATCTCTTAACAAGCTTTCATTCACTTTTATGTGTCCCGCTGGATGAAATAAAGGCGAAATAGTGATATTCTCTAAGGTGTTTTGAAATTTTGCTATCTCACCCGTCCTTCTAAAATCAAAAGCACCAGCTGGCCCAGATGCTCGAAGAATCCCTGTATATCCCACTAAAAGATCGCCAGAATCTTCTAAATGTTTTATAAAAAAATCATACTTTACATCATCACTTTCTCGTGCTGATTTAAAAACCAATTGATTATCATGATTCAAATAAGCAACTACACCTACTTTTGAATCATTAATTCTTTTAATAACTTCTTCTAAGGTTTGATTTTCCGTATAAGATATTTGTATATCTCTATATGTTTTAGTTGCCTCGTCCCATTTAACAAATGTTAATACACCATTAATCCCAATTTTTCTCTTAGGATCTACTTTTTGTGTTCCAGAAACCCTAAAAACTGCAGTGATCTCTGGTGTTCCATCTAAGTTATAATCATAATCACCATAATGATCTTGTGGTCGAAAAAGCGCATTTGCATCATCAGTAATAGCACGAAATTCAAAGAAATTGTTATTTGTACTCCCATCTAAACCAAAACCATCTTTATGAATTTCATTTACGATATCTGCGAGATTTACTGTAAACTCATCTAAGGAATAAATTCTTGATAAAATATCACTATCGCGAAGTTCTACTAAAGCCTGAAGTTTTCCACCACTTAATATTACTTTTTTATCATTATGCTCAAAGACAATTTCTGACATTCCTTGTTTTTTTGGATCGGGGATTAATTTTAACTGTCTTAAAATTTGTCCTTGTACAAGGACTTGCTCACCAATAAATACAAACACTTCATCTTTATCGCCTCTACCTACACGAATATTTACAAGACTTGACAGCTTTTCTATTATTGCATCCCTTCGATCTAATAGATCATTGGGTTTATCTCCTAAAGCTTCTAATTTAATTATTTTGTCATTTAAATCTTGAATTTCTTTTGCATAAGTATTTATAAGTTTAACTGTATCTTGGATTTCTAACTCTGCTCTTTCTCTTAACTCTCTTAGTTTAATATAAATATCCCTTATCTTCGTAACAACAGCTTGAGCTTTTTCAAGAACAACTTCTCTGTGTGGCAATTCTGAGGGATAATTTGCTAAGTCTTGCCAAGATGCCCAGAACTCATCTGTAATCTTTCGTAATGTATGATCAGATGGTTCATTAAAAATCTTTTCTAATTGGTAAAAATATTGCTGTTTCGCATCCCAATAAGATTTTTCTTCTAAGGTTGCTATAATTTGATCATCATAAAAAAAATTTCGGATTCTCTCTATATTTTGTACTTGTACACCTTGCCCTAGTTGTCCAGGTGTATTCGAACGGGTTAAACTGGGTTCATACAAAGGATCCATCGAGGTTAGATTTACTCTTTGTCGCGCATAATTTTCATTACTTGCATTTGAAATATTATGCCCTGTTGTTTGTATAGCCATTTGATGAACTATCAAACCCCTTTTTGTAATTTCTAACCCTCCAAATGTTGAACCCATAAGTTACTCCTTTTCTTAAACACTTTGATTAACCAATAGAGCGTTCGAAACCATTTTTCTTTTACTATTCAAATAAGTCTTATCTTCTTTCTCTATTTTGTCTAATAAATTCGATATAACATTTTTTGTTCGCAATAATAACTTCTGATTTGTTTCTACTTCTTCTTTTAAATATTGAGCAGATTCTTTAAAATTTTTTAATGTTATAATTAAACTATCAATCGTTTTTTCCCATAAATCGACTTGATTTTCTTTTTTTAATTCTTCAAGAACTTTAATAAAATTTGTCAAATTTATAGAAGTCGATTGTAATCGATCTTTATATTTATCAATTAATTCCCCAATGATTGTATATCTTTGGTTTTCTATCTCGATTAAAGAATGTAATAAATCATCTGATTTTTTCGTAAGCTCGCGCAATTTCTGAGCTTTCGCATGTAATATTGCTTTCCCCTTCTCTTTTTCTAAATCAATAGCTTCTTTAAGAATCATAATCTCTTCCTTAAAGATTTTGTTTAGGTTTTCTAAAATAGACAATGACTTTTCATGATTGTTTTTTATTACCATGTTATTTCTACCATCGGAAAAAGAAAAAAAATCCTGAATCATTTTTAAAAAGATTGACAAAAGGAAATTAGTAATCAATAACACTTATTGTTAAAAAATGATTTTTTATTTTCTCAATTAGGAGGATAC
>JBEQAN010000177.1:0-3951 GCA_041640315.1 Leptospiraceae bacterium | reverse complement strand
CTATATAAATGCCTTTGCTATAACCACCATTCGAATCTACATCAGCAACACCGGCTATTGTTTTTAATTGGGGACGAATTACCCAATCATGAATTGTTTTTAAATCCAATAATTTTTCCTTTTCGCTCTTAAATTCTTTCTTCGAATCCAAAACATACATATAAACTTCACTTAACCCCGTACTAATAGGACCTAATTGAGGTACAATTCCATCTGGCAGTTCTTTTTGTACTGATTGAAGTCGTTCGCTTACTAGTTGCCTTGCTAGATATAAATCCATATCATCTTCAAAAACTACGGTAATTAATGATAGACCAAATTTTGTAATAGAACGAATTTCTGTGACTTTTTGGATTCCAGACAATTCTATTTCAATGGGATAAGTAACCAAATACTCTGCCTGCTCGGGATCCATTGATCCAGTTTTTGTTTGAACCATCACTTGAATGCCAGTTATATCGGGAACAGCATCAATGGTTAAATAAAATATACTATAACTCCCTAAGGCGATTATAAATATTAAGACTAAAATTGCCCACACTGGTTGATTTAGAAAAAATTTTTGAAGTCTATACATAGTTTCTCCTTTATAAATTACTTTGAGTCTTTAAAAGTTCCAATCCCGTATAGAGTTCTAATAAACTTAAATTCTCTATAGCTTTTTGAAAGGAATGTGCTGTTAATAATAATAAATTATGAAATCGTTCATGCTCACCCCAGTATTCAAAATAACTAATGCGTCTTTTTAGAAGTGATTCTTCTAACATTACAAGGTAGGGTTCATAATCGTATAGTTGCTTTATATTTGTTTTGTATTGTTTATAATGATTTAAATATTCATTATAAGCATTTTCAATATGATTTCGCACTTCTTGTTTTGTTTTCACTAAATACAATTGTTGCATTTCATAGTGCTTTTTTTGAATGTTAACATCATACATTTTTTCTGAACCAAAAGGAATAGGTATACGAATTCCCATATTCCATTGGGATTCTTGTTCTATACTAGCATTTCCCTGATTTTTTTTAAGATAATAGGCAAAAAATTCTATATTTTGATAACTTAGTTTTTTATATAATTCGATATTTTTTTCTATAATTTGTAGTTTATAAGTTTCAATTCGAATAAAAGGGTTATTTTCTTGATACTGTAGTAATTGGGATTTATCGAGAGTTTCGGGTAGCAAATTTTCTACCTTAGAAATCGTATCTAATTCTAAGGAATCAATACTTTCTAACAACATATTTTTTATTTTTAAAAATTCCTGTTGATACATAGAATGGGTTTCGTTATATTCTGTTTGAAGAGTACTTATGCCAAGATTGAGTGCGGGGGTCGTATAATATCCTAATTTTTTATCAAAATAATTTTTTTGAAAGAGATATTTTAACTTTTGAAATTTTTCTATATGTTCCCTTAAGTGATCTTTAATAAGTTGTAAAAAAATTAAATGAAAATAAGCATTTCTATATTGTAAAATGATTTGTTTTTTTAATAATAACTCTCGTTCTATTTCAAGTTGCTTTTGTAAAACAGAAATTTGTTTATGGGTACCCTGTTGATTTAAAACATCAATCATTTTACTGATTCCAATTACATATTGTTGAATTTTTTGATTCTCTGGAAATTTATTATTAAAATAATCAAAAGGTATTTTATAATTTCCCAATCCATATTGAAGGTCTATTTTAAATGGCTCCACCAAGAATGATTCATTTTTTTTAATAATTTCCATGACCTGTTCAATTTGTTTTTTTTGGAGTTTTAAATCAATGTTCTGTTTTAAGATTAAATCTAAATATTTAAAATAATTCAATTCTTTTGAATATACATTTACGTGAAAAAATAATAATAGCACTAAAAAATAAAACTTCATAATAACCTCTTTATAAACGATCAGATCAAAAAATCATTTTTTTTATTGCTTAGAATTATAAAATTTTTAATTTGTTTGTAAATAGGTCAAATGTCCTTTTTATAATGATGCAAAAAATATTAAAATTGAATCTAAAGAATTTTTTAAGAAACTATAACATATTATTCTATCTTTTAATATCATTTTTAATCCTAATCAATATTTACGATATTTCTTATCATTGGATCTATGAAGGTTCATTAAATTTCCACCAAATTATTGAAGCCATTTTATTACTCGTTATCACGCTCTTTGCTTTTTTGATTCGCTTTTACAACTTCTTACATTTAAAAGTGATGAACGAAAATATACAAAAAAAAGAAAAAGAATATACTCTTTTAAAGAAAAAGTATCTTCAGTCTCTAAGAAACATTCGACGAGGGATAGAAGAACAGTTCGAACACTGGAATTTTACACAAGAAGAAAAAAAAGTGGCAAAATTAATAATCTTGGGATATAGTTTTAAACAAATCGCTGGAATTTTAAATAAAAGCGAAAAAACCATAAGAAATCAAAGTTTATCGATATATCAAAAATCTGGTATGCTTAATCGACATGATCTTTCGGGATTTTTTTTAAATGATTTTTTTGAAGAAGATCTTGAATCACTTTAAACTTGACTCATACAAAATTTTATGATTTTTAAAAAATGAGGTATAATATGAATCAACTATCCACTCCATTAAAAAACTTTCAATTTGATTTAGAATCATTAAAAAAGAACTTTATCATTTTTATTCTTAATCAAAATGTAGAATTTTATTATTTAAATGAATTATGTATAAATTTTCTTTCTAAAAAGATAGAAGATGTGATCAATACGAATTTCAATTCAATTTTTTTATTACATGATATAGAAGGAAATATAGAAAAAAATATTACTCGAGAGAATTTAAGTAAAATCATAAAAGAAAATCAAGAAGTACTCTTAACGTTAAAAAATAAAGAGAATTCAATTTCTTTTATAAAGGGAATGTTTAAAGAATATTCAGATAATCAAATCATTTTTATTGGTGTTGAAATTAAAGAAAATGACATCATTAAATTTAACTTTCGATATATTTTATTTGAGATTTTAAAAATATCCTTCGAAAATGAGGATTTAAAAAGTTTTTTGGATCAAACTTTAAAAAAAATCGTAGAAATTCCTTGGTTATCTTTTGAATCGAAGGGCGGTTTTATGATAAATCAGGACGGAGAATTAAGATTAATTTCTTATTATAATGTATCTGATAGTCTTGTTAAAATGTGTAGTAAAGTAGCATTTGGTCAATGTTTATGTGGAAAAGCTGCAGAATCCAGAGAAATCATTTTCAAAAGTCATGTTGATAAGGATCACGAAAATCGCCCGGAAGGGATACAACCCCATGGACATTATAATGTTCCCATTATCTATAGCGATCAGCTCTTAGGTGTATTATTCTTATACGTAAAAGATGGACATCAAAAAAAAGAAGTAGAAATTTCTTTTTTAAAAGAATTAGCACAAATCATAGGACTGGTAATTCTAAAATATCAATATCAAAATGAATATCAACATTCCATTTTAAAGCTAATTCGTAGTAATGAATTGATGATACAGAATTTAAAAAAAATTCAAACTCTCGAAACATTTATTAATACTTATGTGCCTAATACCATTAAAGAACAAACCCTTTATAAAAAAAATCATTCTAATATAAATTTTTATATTCAGGAAAACTTTTATTTATTAATCAACATTAATGGATTAATAAAGTTTAGTGAAATATTCCCATTACAAAAATTATACGAAACATTACAGGAATATTATGCTCCTATTATTGATACTATTTTAAAATTCAATGGAGACTTAGAACAATATTTAGAAGATAGAATTTTTGCCATTTTTAAAGATGTAGATGATGTATTACAATGTGCACTTGAAATAAAAAAAATTTTTCAAAAACAAAATACTAAAAGACAACAATATTTCTTAAAACCCTTTCACTTTCAAATTGCAATCAATTATGGAAAAACATTTTTTGGTATTATTGGTAGCGAAAATAAAAAAAAT
>JBEQAN010000176.1:0-3973 GCA_041640315.1 Leptospiraceae bacterium | reverse complement strand
ATTGCTTTTTCTATATCATCAATATTTTTTGCTCGATTTGCAAGATATAAAGAAATTGCAGCAAGGTAAAGATCATAAGCAGTCCATTTAAAACTAAACACTTCTTTGGTTTTTAAAGGATAAACCGAATTAATAATGGGACCATGAAGGGTTTTTTTGATTTCAAACGTTTCTTCTTGTATTACACCATCTTTTTTATAGCGAAAAATCTTTTTTTGGATCTCTAAATCTCGATATTGCCCCATAAAAAGATATTGATTCGTATCTGGGTTAATTTGTTCAATATAAAAATCTGAATCATCAGCCATAACATTGGTAAATGCCCATGCTACATTTTCATTAGCACCTACTATTACAAAAGGTATACCGGGTAATAGTAAACCCGAAACATTCATCTCTGGTGTTATGAATTGAGCTTCATACCATATCCCCGGAAGTCCAAACCCTAAATGCATATCACTTGCCACAATAGGGGTATTCGTCAAAGACTTCTCTTTCGATATAACCCAATTATTGGATGCTCCAATTCTTGTTGAATTTGTAATTTGCTTAATTTGATCTGTAATTTTTAGTATACCTAACAACTGTTCTTCTAAAATGGCTTGACGTTGATATTTTGCAACTTCTAAGATTTCCCCTCTTTGAGGAATATAATCTGGAAATAATTCCTTTGCTTTTTCTAATCCAAATTTTTGAGTTAGTAAATAGAACAATATATCAGTATCGTAAGAAGTATTTAAATCATAAGACATATAATAAAAGACCGATAAACTATCTACTGGTTTCCATTCTTCTGGTTTATATCCTAAGAGATGAAATTCGATGGGTAACCGGTTTTTTTTGATAAATTCATTTATACCCTTAGAATAACTAATTAAAATTTTTTTTATATTCTCTGGATAACTTTGATAAATTTCATCAATCGATCTTCCCGATGTAATAGTTAAAAAAAACTTATCAACTGAAAGAAGATCCGCTCCTAAAATTTCTGAAAGTCTTCCTTCAATTACCCTTCGAATCAAATCCATTTGAAATAGTCTATCCTGTGCCATTGCGTACCCAATCCCAAAGGCTAAGTCTTCTTCATTTTCAGCAACAACAATTGGCATACCATAATCATCTCTATAGATATATATAGGATTTTGAATTTCTTTACTTACTATTTTGTCATTGTAATTAGGTAAAGTAAAACGAATTAAAGTAAAAATTACTAGAAATATAATAATCAAAGAAATACTTAGAATTTTTATAAATTTAATCATAATGTTATAATAATTTCAAATATATTCTTGTCAATTCTTAGTTATCAATTAATTTGCTTGTTGTTGTAGAGATAGGAGGTATTTATGAATGAAATTGCAAATACCACACTCGATAGCAATTCCAATATAGAACAGATCATACAAAAAAAAGCGACAAGGATTTTTTTAAATTTAAGATATTTTTTAATAGTATTGTATTACTTAGGTGCAATTCTTGCAATTAAAGGCGCAACAACGTTAGAGCTAATAAGTTATTTTGTTGGTGCAACTTTAATGCTTATCGTTGGAATTATTTACGAAATCTATTTATATAAAAATCGTACAAACGATATAAGTAAAAAAATTCATTATTTCGATATTACAATTTTATTTTTTGATATGACAATAGTAATGTGGGTATTTATTGGCAGTGTTATTAACACAGCTGTTTACGCTTTAAGATTTTGGCAAAATGCTGTTTTATTAATGATTCCAATTTTCTATCTAATGTTTGCCGGCTTCTTTTCTAAAAAAAGAAGAGAAGCAGTTTTCTTGGGTCTTTATACTATTATTGGTATTATCATTGTATTAATACTATCTATCAATACGGGTATTCAACTTACCTTTGAAGAAACAAAAACAAAAATTGAATTACATATTGCAATTCCCATTTTAATCATTTTATTTTACTTTGCTTTTACTTTAATTACCTTTACTTTCGTAAACTTTATAAGAGAAATCTTTACAACCATAGAAAAAAAATCCTTTGAACAAGAAAAAACACTTCAAGAACTCAACTCTATCTATCAAAAAATCATCACAAGTACAAAAGAAATGGAAATTACCATTGATTTTATCGCTAACTTTTCTAATAGATTTATGATAGAAGTTCAAGATCAATCCGCTGCTATTCAACAAATCTCTGCTACTATGGAAGAAATCGCTCAAACCTCTATACAAACTACCGAAATGGTGTCTAATCAATATCGACTCATTGAAGAATTAGAAAAAGATACAAAACACCTTGAAACCCTCCTTGGAGAAGTAGAAAAGTCCTCGGAAATTTTATACAATGAACTCCTTAAAGCCCAAAACCAATCTAAAGAAGCGAAAACCGCCTCCGAAAACCTTAAAAATGTCATGCAAATTCTTCGTTCATCCTTTCAACAAGTCAATGAAGTTACTAACATTATGACTGATATTGCCGACAGAACCCATCTCTTATCACTAAATGCTTCGATTGAAGCTGCAAGAGCGGGCGAACATGGCCGTGGGTTTGCTGTTGTTGCTCAAGAAGTAAGTAAATTAGCAGACAATAGCCTTGAAAATTCAAAAAATATTACTAAAATTATTAAAGAAAGTAGTGTGAACCTATTAAATGGCGAAAATAATGTGCTCTTTACTTATAACCTAATCGATATACAATCTCAAAATGTAGAAAATGTCTTACAATTCTTTGAAAAATTAAAAGAAAAAATCCGTGAACAAATTAACAATAATCAGAAATTTATTAATAATCTTCAAAATATCTATAAAATCAGTAAAGAAGTAGAAGGTTTTTCTAAGGAACAATCCCATGGAATTGAAGAAATCTCAAAAACGGTAACTTCTCTCGAAAAATCGATACAAAAAATTGTTCAGAAATTCTTAAATTTAAATGATCAAATTAAAGGTCTAAAAAATCTTTCAGATTCTTTAAAAAATAGTGTTCTACATTAAATCTTTAAAATTATGGTCTTTATGCAAAATCCGCTGGCAATTTTATATTCTGAAAAAGAAGTTACATTAGAAGATGCCATTGAACATAACTTAACAAAAGAAGAATACGAAAAAATTTGTGAAATTTTAAATCGACCACCTACCATTACAGAACTTGGAATTTTCTCTGGGATGTGGTCAGAACATTGTAGTTATAAAAATTCCATTCTTCTACTAAAAGATTTACCTAAGGATTCCCCAAGAGCTGTTGCAAAAGCTGGCGAAGAAAATGCTGGCGCGCTTGATATAGGCGACAATCTCGTTGTTGTTTTTAAAATTGAATCTCATAACCATCCTACTGCCGTTGAACCTTTTCAAGGCGCTGCTACTGGTGTTGGTGGTATTATGAGAGACATTTTTACCATGGGAGCAAGACCCATCTGTTCTTTAAATTCCCTTCGCTTTGGACCCATTGAGAATCCAAGAAATCGTTATTTACTCCGAAAAGCAGTAGAAGGTATCGCTTTCTATGGAAATTGTCTTGGAATAGCAGTTGCTGGAGGCGAAGTATTTTTCGATCCAAGCTATTCTAAAAATTGTCTTGTGAATGCTATGACCGTAGGAATTGCTTTTAAACATCAACTTGCTAAAGCAAGAGGTGAAGGCATTGGAAACCCTGTATTCTATGTGGGTTCAGACACTGGTCGTGATGGTATCCACGGAGCAAGCTTTGCTTCTCAAGATCTTACCAAAGAGACGGAATCAAAACGAAGTGCAGTTCAAGTAGGTGATCCTTTTAAAGAAAAATTACTTTTAGAAGCTACTATAGAAGCAATTCGTAGTGGCGCTGTCATAGGAATACAAGATATGGGCGCTGCTGGACTCACTTCAAGTTCCTCAGAGATGGCATATAAAGGTGGTGTAGGAATCGATTTATTTCTTGATAAGGTCCCACTCAGAGAAGAAGGTATGATTCCTTATGAAATTATGTTATCAGAATCACAAGAAAGAATGCTCCTTATTGTTGATAAAAA
>JBEQAN010000175.1:0-3982 GCA_041640315.1 Leptospiraceae bacterium | reverse complement strand
TCCTTATTTAAAAGAATTGGATAGTGCTATTGTGAATCTCCCTCCATCAAAACTGGCTATTACCACTGATTCTCATGTGATAAAACCTATTTTTTTTCCAGGCGGAGACATTGGAAAATTATCTATTACTGGAACCATCAATGATTTAGCGGTAGTAGGCGCTAAACCATTATTTATAACCGCTGGATTTATCATAGAAGAAGGATTAGAACTAAGTACATTAAAAAAAATTCTTGAGTCCATGGCAGCAGAACTTCAAAAACATGAAATTGCTTTTATCGCTGGAGATACTAAGGTTGTATCGAAAGGGGAGTGTGATTCTATTTTTATTACCACAACTGGTATTGGAGTTATAAATGAAAATCCCCCCTTAGGTTTGGAATACGTAAAAGAGGGTGATTTAGTTGTAGTATCTGGAACCATTGGAGAACATGGTGCAAGTATTTATTTAGCTCGAAATAATCTTGAATTCGAATTAAACATTAAAAGTGACTGTGAGTCCATTTATTTTTATGTTGAAGCTCTCTTGAAGGAATGTAAATCCATTAAAATTATTCGAGATCCTACAAGAGGTGGTTTAGGTACAGTTTTAAATGAATTTGTTCGAAATCAATCATGGGGAATTTTACTATACGAAGAAGAAATTCCAGTTAAAGAAGAAGTAAAAGGAATAAGTGAACTCTTAGGGATTGAAGTATTGCATCTTGCATGTGAGGGTAGATTCGTTTTTATCATTGGAGAAGAAGAAGTAGAAAAGGCGCTAAGCATCTTAAAACAATTTTCAAATACAAGTTCTACGAAGGTTATTGGAAAAGTAACTAAGGATTTTAGTGGTAGGGTGGTTTTACAAACCATGATTGGGGGAAAAAGAATTTTAGAAATGTTATCAAATGAAGTTTTACCAAGGATTTGTTAAGATGCACGAAATGAGTATAGCACAAAGTATTATTGAAATTTTGTTAGAGGAAGTTCCAGATCCAAATAGTAAAATTCAAACAGTAATTTTAAAGACGGGTGTATTACAGCAAATTTTACCAGAATCATTAACATTTTACTATGATATATTAAAAAATGATTATGAACAGTTAAAAGATTCCCAATTACTAATAGAAGAAGAGAAAATTAAAGGAAAATGTATGAAATGTGAAAAAATTTATATAATAGAAAATTTATTTTTTTTATGTCCCAATTGCAATACTGGAGTAGAAATTCTACAAGGAAATGAAATTTATATAGAAAAAATTATCCTTTAGGAGTATACGATGGAAACAAATACATTAAAAGAAATAAAAATTGTAAGAAATGTATTAGAAAAGAATAATGCCTTAGCACAAAGAATTAGGGATATACTAAAAGATAAAAAACAAACTATGTTTAATTTTATGAGTTCCCCTGGTGCAGGGAAAACCGCTCTTTTGGACCGCCTTATTTCAAATCTTAAATCCAAACATATAAAAGTTGGTGTAATTGAAGGAGATGTCCAAACCGATAATGATGCAAGAAGACTACAACATCACAATATCCCCGTAGCATTGATAAATACTTCTAATTTTGGAGGAAGTTGCCATCTTGCATCTAATGTGGTTTTAGGTGCTATAGAAGAGTTAATGGATGAAGATATAGAAATTTTATTAATCGAAAATGTAGGGAATTTAATATGTCCAGCAAGTTATGATACGGGATCTGATTTTAACTTTGTTTTACTTTCTGTCGCAGAAGGTGAAGATAAACCATTAAAATATCCGGGAATTTTTAGAAAAACCCAAAGCGCTATCATTACGAAAATAGATATAGCTGATGTTCTTGAATGTGACGTTAACCTAATTAAAGAAAACATTAAGAAAATTAATCCCAACTCCATTATTTTTGAAACTTCAGCAAAAAAAGAAGTGGGAATTGAAGAATTATCTTTATTTATCATTGATAAACACAAAATGAAATTGGGAATTAATTAATATGCAATTAATTCAAAAAGAATCCATTTCTATAGAAAAGGCATTTTTTAATAAAAAAAACATTCAAAATCTTATATCGATTTTAACAAATGAAGTTCAAAAGAATCTTACTTATCATATAATGGAATTCTGTGGGGGGCATACACATTCTTTGTTAAAGTATGGTATTACGGATCTTTTACCCGAGAATATCAATATGATTCATGGGCCTGGGTGTCCCGTTTGTGTTATGCCGATGGAGAGAATTGATTTGGCAATGGAATTAGCAAAACAACCAAATGTGATCTTCTGTAGTTATGGAGATATATTAAGAGTACCCGGAAGTGAAAGAAAAAGTTTACTTCACCTACGTTCGCTCGGATACGATATAAGAATGGTTTATTCTTGTATGGAATGTATAAAAATAGCAGAACAAAATCCAAGAAAAGAAGTGATTTTTTTTGCTCTTGGTTTTGAAACCACTACACCACCAACAGCGGTATTAATTCTAAGGGCAAAAGAAAATCAAATTAAAAATTTATCTGTAGTTTCGAATCATGTTTTAACACCTTCAGCGATCCAACATATTTTGAATTCTCCAGAATTAAGAGAAATGGGGAGTATACCTATCAATGCCTTTATTGGACCTGGTCATGTAAGTGCCATCATAGGTTATCAACCATTTGAATACTTTGTTGAAGAATTTGAAAAACCAGTAGCCATTTCTGGTTTTGAACCAGAAGATTTATTACTCTCAATTTTGTATTTAGTTCGTTCCATCAATCACAAAAAACCGCAAATCATTAATGAACTATCAAGAGCAGTAAAACGTGAAGGAAATCCTATAGCCAAAAAATACGTAGAAGAGGTATTTGAACTAAGAAAAATTTTCAAATGGCGAGGATTGGGAGAAATTCCCTATAGTTCTCTAAAAATTCAAAAAAAATATGAACTTTTTGATGCAGAAAAAAGATTTCCTGTAAAACTAAATCCTCCAAAGGAAAATAAAGCTTGTATATGTGGTCATGTCCTTAGGGGAGTAAAAAAACCCATAGACTGTCCAATTTTTGGCACTGCATGTACACCAGAACATCCTATGGGGGCTTGTATGGTATCTTCAGAAGGAGCCTGTGGGGCATATTACTTATATAAAAATTTCAAACCATCTTATGGGGACCTATCGAGTTAAAATACCTGAACAAGTAAAAAAAGTTTTATTATTAGCGGAGAGCTTTCAAAGTTTAACCCAAAAGGTATTTGTAGAATTAATGGAAAAAGGATTTGATGTATCTGTTGAATTTTATATTAATAATGAAACATTAAAAGAAGCAGTTAAACTTTACAAACCGGATCTCATTTTAGCTACTTATTTAAAGCATGCCATTCCTGATGAAATTTTTTTAAATCATTTATGTTTGATTATCCATCCTGGAATTAAAGGCGATAGAGGATCCTCTTCACTAGATTGGGCTATATTCAAAGGTGTATCAGAATGGGGTGTTACAGTACTTCAAGCAGATTATGAATGGGATAGTGGTGATATATGGTCATCTTATGAATTCCCCATGCGATTTGCTAAAAAAAGTAGTATTTATAGAAATGAAATAACGAATTTTGCTATAAAAGCTATCTTTGATGCTATTGAAAAAATTCATAAAAAGATTGAACCAGAACCCTTAGATTATCAAAATCCCCATATAAAGGGAAGATGGAATGATCCTTTAAGGCAAGAGCTAAGAAAAATTGATTGGGAAAACGATACTACAGATACAATCCTAAGGAAAATCTACGCTTCTGATGGATCACCCGGCGTATTAGATTTTTATAACGATAAATTTATTTATGTATTTAATGCATTTAAAGACGAGGAGTTAGCAAAGGCTTTTAAAAACGTTAAAGCAGGAGAGTGGATTGCCAGTAGAGATCATGCCTTGTGTCGAAAAACAATTGATGGGGCGATATGGATTACTCATTTAAAAGAAAAAAAAGAACTTTCTTTAAAATTACCTGCTTCTTATGTTTTGCCAGAAGTCTATGAAAAAGTAGAA
>JBEQAN010000174.1:0-3994 GCA_041640315.1 Leptospiraceae bacterium | reverse complement strand
AATTTTATGTGATCAATCAAGGTTCAGTACATTTAATTTTAGAAGAAAAAGGAGAGATTATAGAAGTTCTCGAAGAAGGTGATATTTTTGGAATAGCAGCGTTATTGTCTGATAGATTATATATTTTTTCTGCTCAAGCGAATGAAGATACAATTCTTTATGTTTTACCATTCAATGTTTTCAAAGAATATATTTATAAGTATCCAAGAGTATTACGATATTTTAGCTCTGGTTTTTCGCCGGGAATGCATCATTATAAAAAAAGAAATATACAACTTCAAGATCAATATTTAAAAATCCTCACTCAACATGATGAAATCCTAGAACTAAAAATTACAAAAAACGTAATAACATGCCCACCAGATATTTTAATAAAAGACATGGCGAAGGTTATGAAAGAAAAAAATATTGGATCTATGGTAATCGTTAATGAAAAAAAACATCCGATTGGAATAATTACCGATTCAGATTTAAGAAAAAAAGTTGCAACTGGAGAATTTTCAATCAATGACGAAGCGAAGAAGATAATGACTTCGCCAGTATTTACTCTGCCTACTACTACGAATGCAACTGAAGCGATTATAGAAATGATGAGAAGAAATATTAGACACTTAGTTTTAACTGAAGATGGAACACCTAATAGTCCAGTTTATGGTATTGTATCAGAACATGATGTACTAGTATTGCATGGTAATAATCCAGCTGTATTAGTAAAAGAAATTCAAATGTCACAGGATAAGCTAAAATTAGCCATTATAAGAAATCGAGCGGATCAGTTATTAAAAGATTATTTACAGCAAGACATCTCTGTTTTATTTATTACGAATACCCTAACTCAAATCAATGATGCCTTAATTGATAAAGCAATAGAATTAAGTATTCATAAATTAGAAAGCGAAGGTCTTAAAAAGCCTAATGTATCATTTGCTTGGCTATCGCTTGGGAGTGAAGGGCGAAAGGAACAAATGCTAAGAACTGACCAAGATAATGCAATTTTATATGATGATCCTGATAATGATAGTGATTATGTTCATAATTATTTTTTGAAATTAGGTTCAGAAGTAAATCAAATTTTAGTAGAAGCAGGATTTAAAGAATGCCCCGCGAATATTATGGCTCGAAATCCGAAATGGTGTCAACCAATTAGTGTCTGGAAAGAATATTTTAGAGAATGGATAAATATTCCAGATGAAAAGAATATAATGAATATTACAATTTTTTTTGATTTTCGTGTAACTTATGGAAATGAAAAATTGGCAAATGAATTAAGAGAATATATTTTGTCCCTAAAAAATTCACTATTTATAGGCTTGCTTGCGAAGAATGCAATATCTAATCCCCCACCATTAAATTTTTTTAGAAATCTTATAGTAGAAAAATCTGGCGAACACAAAGATCAATTTGATTTAAAAGCAAGATGTATGATGCCATTAATTGATGCTGCAAGGGTTTTATGTTTAGATTATGGAATTATGAATGTACAATCTACAATTGAGCGATATCAAGCATTAATGAAAAAAGACGAAAAAAATAAAGAGATCTACCAGGAAGCCATTGATTCATTCTCTGTTTATTTAAAGTTTAGAACGATTCATGGTTTAGAGTATGGTGATTCTGGAAGATATATAAAACCAGATACATTAAATAAATTAGATAGACAACTATTAAGAAATACATTTAATTCAATTCAAGAAGTGCAAAATATATTGAAAGTTAAATATCAACTTGATTTCCTTCGATGAATAGATTTATTGAAAATTTAAAAAGAAAATACTGGGAGAAAAAGTACTGTAGAGATGGTAGTAACTCATTAGTTATTTGCAATTATTTACAATATTTTAACTATCAAAAAATCTATAAGGAACCTGAGAGAAATCGATATGTGGTATTAGATACTGAGACAACTGGATTGGATTATAAAAAAGATAAAGTCATATCAATTGGTGCAGTAAGAATCGTGAATTTAGAAATTGATATAAGTGATTCTTTAGAAGTTATTTTAAAAACAGAACATGCGGGTGATAAAGAAAATATTGCAATTCACGGAATTAGAAATGTAGAGGTGCAGGCAGGTAAAGATCGAAAATTATTTTTTGAACAGTTGTTATATTATTTACAGGCAGATATCATTGTAGGTCACCACATAACTTTTGATAAACTTATATTGAGCAATAATTTAAAAGAATTTTATCCAGTAGAAATTTTAAATCCTACTATTGATACCTTAGATTTAGCTTTAAACTATGAACGATTAGTTACTTATAGTACGATGGGAACAGAAGAAATTAATTTTTCAGAATATACGCTTGATAAATTGACTGAGCGATATCGAATAAAAACAAGTGGGCGTCATACTGCAATTGGGGATTCACTTATCACTGCTGAACTATTTCTAAGATTAGTGAAGAAACTTAAAACAAGAAAAGGTTTTAATATTACTAAATTTATTAAGTAAATAGGGATTAAGATAAGAAATTTCTTGACTTTGTAATAATTGTAAATTTAAAATTTTTTAAAATTAATAAAAGGAGAGAGAGGTATGAGCTTCAGTAAAGCGATAGATCCATTATCAGTACAAAAAGAACAAATTATTAAAGCACCAGAGTTTTTAAAGAAAAATGCTTTGATTCAGGACTATGATTCTTTATATTTATATTCGATTTCGCAACCTGAAAGCTTCTGGGGGAGTATAGCGAATGAATTAACGTGGTTTCAGAAATGGGATAAAGTTTTAGAGTTTAATATGCCACATCATAAGTGGTTTATAAACGGAAAAACAAACATTACAGTAAATGTTTTGGATCGCCATGTATTAGGGGAAAACCGCGCAAATCGAAATAAAGTGGCTTTTATCTGGACTTCTGAGACGGGAGAAGAAGTTCTTGTCACTTATGATCGGTTGTTAAGAAGAGTGAATCAAGTTGCGAATGCTTTAAAAAGCTTAGGGGTAAAAAAAGGCGATAGGGTTATCATATATATGCCTTTGACATTACAAGGAATCTATTCTATGCTTGCATGTGCAAGAATAGGTGCTATCCATTCCGTTGTATATGCTGGGATGGGAGTTCAAGCATTAAGAGGTAGGATTGAGGATTCAAGAGCAAAAATTGTTATATGTTCTGATATAACATATCGCGGTGGAAAAATTGTTCCTTTAAAAGGAGTGGTAGATGAAGCTGTTGAAGATTTAGATTTTGTAGAAAAAATTATCGTTCATAGAAGACAAACACCAAAAATAGAATTTACGTATGAAAAAGAATTAGATTTCGAAGAATTAATGAATAGCCAACCTCAATGGTGCGACCCAGAGGTAATGGATTCCGAAGATCCACTTTTTATCTTATATACAAGTGGTACTACAGGTAAACCAAAGGGCGTTGTACATGTCCATGGTGGATATATGGTAGGAACGTACTATCTCAGTAGAGCCTTTTTCGATATAAAAGAAGGCGATATTTTTTGGAGTACATCGGATATAGGCTGGATTGTGGGTCATAGTTATATAGTTTACGGTCCACTTATTGCTGGTGCAACAGTTGTTGCGCGAGAAGGTGCTATAAACTATCCAGATCCAGGTATTGTTTGGAAAATCGTTGAAAGACATGGTGTCAATATAATGTTTACAGCACCTACTGCTATTCGTATGTTTATGAGATTTGGTGAAGAGTATGTGAATAAGTATGATATTAGTTCTCTTCGATTATTAGCATCTGCAGGTGAACCATTGAATCCAGAGGCACAGCAATGGGCACAAAAACATATTGTCAAGGATCATGGCTATGTAGTAGATAATTTTTGGCAGACAGAGATTGCATCTCCCGTAATTGGTACATTACCTTCCTTAGACGCAAAATTAGGAAAGGCTGGTAAACCTATGCCAGGTATTGTAGCGGATGTCGTTGATACAGAAGGGAATAAAGTTTCACCTAATAAAGGAGGACTATTAGTTATAAGAAGGCCAGTTCCTTATATGTTAAGAACAGTGTGGAATAAT
>JBEQAN010000173.1:0-4012 GCA_041640315.1 Leptospiraceae bacterium | reverse complement strand
ATAAAATAGCATTATGGATGAATTTGAATTTGATAAAACAAGAAAAGCTATAGGAATTCATAAAATAGATGAAGAAGAGAAAAAGAAACTTTTAATGAAATTTCAACAAAAAGGGGGACAAATTTTAAAAGAAAAAGTTATAAAAAAAGTGGAGGAATCACCTACTAGTAAAAAACAACAAAAGCAGTTTTCTCCATTAACAAGAGATCCAAAATTACCTTCTCAAACTTTAAAAGAGGAAAAATTAAAAGAAGCAGAACAGATTGCAAAAGAGAAAGTCCAAAAAGAGGAAATCTTAAAACATGCCTCATCAGCATTTTCAATTTTTTCTTTAAAAATTAATTTATGGTTAAAGGGTATTACATACTTTAATAGTGAGATTGTGAAACCTTCTTTTTTATCCATACTAAACCTCGAATTTAAAAAATCAATACTTGAGTGTAATATCCTAACAACTGAATTTTTATCTGATTCTAAATTTTTTGAAAACTTTAAAAAACAATTTTATCCTTTTCAATTAGAGCTATTAAAACGTATCTATTTGTTTTATGATAAGAATCAATTAGCCAATTTAACATCTGGATTTTCAGAATCTCGTGAAGGTGTTCCATTAGATTTATTAAGAGTTCCTATATTTGATTTTATAAGAAAATTTTACGTGATTCAACCATTTAGAGAGACTGCATTAAAGTTATTGCTTGATTGTATTGACTTACAGAAAATGATTCAAAATAAACCAGAGCATATATATAAATCTAAGAAAAAAAGGATTGAAGAAGCTTGGAATTATCTAATGGATAAAATCTATCCTAAGTTTATATTAATAGCACAGTATTTAGAAAGAAAAAAAATTGAACCCAATACCGAGTTATTTGAAGAGATGATCAATATTTCATATGATGATAAAATAAATCCGCAGAGAATTCAATCTTTTAATGATGTTCATTTAGAATCTATCTTAAAAGTCCATGATAAAACAAGTACAACAAGTACAATAGATGAAAAAAATATTCAAAAACAAGAGAATCAACAACAGACAACAGAAAATGTAAATGAAGAACCTAAAAATCAAGAAGAAGATCAAAAAGAAAAAACATATCAAAAAATTTATAATTTTGGTTTAAGATTTTTGAACTTTTATTCTTTAGAAAAATTAAAAAAGATTTATGACCCCAAAGATGAATTTAGAAACCTTCCTTTAAAAGATAAATTGTTCATTTTATATTTATATTTGAATTTTTTTGATGATCAATTTGGATTTATTTTTTCTACCAATAAGATTCGTATTAATACATACATTAAAGATGGTCAAAAGATTAATTTAAAGGATGATATGAATTTAATTTATGAAAATTTTCGAAAAATTTATGAATATTTTCGGAAATATTATAGTGATTATATTGAATATTATAATTATAAAAATGATGTATACTTAAATAAGAATTCTATTGAATATCAAAAAAGACTTGATTATTACGAACAAAGACGAATTAAAACAGGAAGAGAAACCTATAAATTAATTTTAAATTTTGTTAAAAAATGCGAACAAATTTTATTAATTCTATTTAAAGATATTCGAGAAAAAAAGCAATATATATCAAATCCAGAGGATATTATACAATTAGAATATGATGAAACCAAATTAAAGTTAATGAATAAAAAGATGATACAAGAAGTCATACGAGATGCCTATGCAACCATTTTTTCTATCGCATATAAAATGGAAAGAGGTGAACTACATGTAGGTGATTTAGAGTTATCAGATGAAGAATTTAATTTACATTATTCAAGTATAATTTAATATTCTTAAAAATCAAATATGGAAAATTTAGCAAGTTATAAACAAATTTTACTAGAGATTTCTACACAATCCATTGAAAAAATTCATCAATATTTAGAAATACATGTAATTGAAAATTTATTAGGATATTATGAAGTTTTATATGAAGAAAATTTAAAGGAAGAGAAAAATCGGGAAATTATCTTTTATTTTCCAGAAAATGATTTTATCGCAAAAGATAGAATAAAAACACTTCTTCGTTCGCTTGATATAAAAGAAAGTGAGTATCAAATATATGATACTATTTTAAAGTCAAAAAATTATTGGGAAGAATATAAAAAGTCATTTCAACCTTTTGCTATCTCTCATCATTTTTACTTGATACCTATTTGGTATAAAGATGAAGTAAAAATAAATTTAAATCATTATATTCCAATATACATAGAACCTGGAATGGCTTTTGGGACTGGACTTCATCCCTCTACACAATTAATGATTCAATGGATCGATGATTATGATTTTACTAATAAAGTAGTTTTGGATGCGGGCTGTGGATCGGGTATTTTAAGTATTGCGGTTTTAAAAAAAAATGCTTATAAAGTGATTGGTTTTGATATAGACTCAAATGCTATTGAAGCAACGAAGAAGAACTTATCCTATAATGATTTAATAGGATGGCTAAATAAAAAAATTTTTTTATATGAAGGAAGCTGGGATGAACCCAATATTAATCATAGTTATGATGTAATCCTAGCAAATATGACCCTTCCAGTGTTTATCAAATATCATAAAATGATATGTGATATCAATACAAATATACTAGTTATTTCTGGAATTGGAATTGAACAAGTCGAAGATGTTGAAAAATTTTATAAACATCATTATTTAATAAAAAATGTTTTGGAAAAAGAAGGATGGGGGTTAGTTGAGTTTTGGAGAAAGTAATTTAAAATAACTAAGGTAGTTAATACTACCTTAGTTAAAAGCTTCAACTTTTATTCGATCTTCGTGATATTCTTGTCCTTTATACAAAATTTCTTTAGCATGTTCAAATACGATGGGTTCTGAACCACCAAGCATTCTTGCTAGTTCTTTAAGACGATTTTCTCCCATAAGTCGTTCAATGTGAGTGTAGGTTCTAGAATTTTTTGTTTGTTTATATATTCTAAAGTGGCGGTTTGCCATACTTGCTACTTGATGTAGATGGGTGATGACTATTACTTGTTCATTAATTGAAAGATCTTTTAGTTTTTTCCCAAGGATATATCCAGTTTCTCCACCCACACCAGAGTCAATTTCATCAAAAATCACACATAATGGACCGTATTTATCCATTATGAGGGATTTCATTGCAAGAGCTATTCGTGAAAGTTCACCACCAGAGGCAACTTTTCTAAGAGGAAGGATAGTTTCTCCTTCATTAGCACAAAATAAAAACTCAATGAAGTCGTATCCTTTCTCATTTATTTTATATTGAT
Organism: Leptospiraceae bacterium; assembly: GCA_041640315.1. Taxonomy (GTDB): domain Bacteria; phylum Spirochaetota; class Leptospiria; order Leptospirales; family Leptonemataceae; genus SKYB61. The sequence continues at coordinate 754 of JBEQAN010000173.1, read as the reverse complement.
TCTTTTTCTCGTTCGATTCATCAATTTCGTTTAAATCATTAATATCTGTAATCACTTCTCGAGTTAAAGAGATTTGAATTTTAGCATTTTTCATGCCAAGTAATTCTAATTCGTGAGAAAGCTTTTCTTCTAAGATTGGTATGATTCGTTGTCTTTTTTCAGATAACTCTTCAGAAAGATCGATCAATTCTTCTTTAAGTGCATTTACCTTTGAACGAAGTATTTCTTTTTCTTCATCACTCATTTCAATTGAACTTAATTCTTTTTTAAAATCATGATATTTATTTAATACGCTTTGCGTAGTAGAACCATATTTTTTAAATAATTTCCGATAACCCTCTAATCTTTCTTCAACATCTTCTAATCTTTCTGTAGAAAAATTCATTTTTGATTTTTTCTCGCGAATAAAATCTACAACCGTTTCTATTCTATAAATACTATCTTGAATTAAATTTAAATATTCATTAAACTCTGGATAAATATTAGAATGTTTTTCAAAAATTTTTTGAACATTTTGTAATAAAGATAATACATTATGATCTTCTTCCTGTAATACGGAATAAGAAAAAGAAAGATCCTCGAATAATTTACCAGAATTTAAAATCATGGATTTTTCTTTTTGTAATTCTTCATATTCTCCTTCCTTTGGATGAAAATCCTCAATTTCTTTTATTGCAAATTGTAAGTAATCTTTACGATGTTTTTTTTCTTCTTCCATTAAAAATACAGTTTTAAGTTTTTTTTTATTTTATAT
>JBEQAN010000172.1:0-4016 GCA_041640315.1 Leptospiraceae bacterium | reverse complement strand
AAGAACCAGTAGGTTTAAGACGTGTAGATGAGGTGGACTTGACTTTAAGTTATTCCTTTGATACTAAATTAGGTACCATGTCTGGAGGAATAGTTACATATCTATTACCCAACGTTACAAAAGGTGTTACAGGTAATGATCAATTCACAGAACTTTTTGTGGGATATTCTCCAAAGATTTTACCAGCTCTTTCCATTACGTTCTATGGAGAATTTAATGGCGATGAAGCGGAAGGTTCAACATTTACATATATTAGCTATTCCATACCAATTTTTGAGAAAGATAGTATGAGCTTAAGTTTTGATCCAGGACTTGGATATCAAACACAAAATAATTTACAAGGAATAAAATACATTAACCTGCCAATTAGTTTTTCAATGGGCGATTTTACATTTTCTGTTGTGGGAATTTATAGACCCAATATAAGATTTTATGACAGCGATCCCTATTTAAATGATGCAGTTCAGTTACTTGGATTATCCACAAATAAGGATGGTCTCATTCCTGATCCCGCTAAAACTACAGGTCTAATCAATTCTATTATAAACTCTTACATTGGACAGACTATACAATCAACTTTAACAGCAGCGGGTTATCCTTTTACCTATAGTTATACACCTACACAAAGTATACCTAAGTTTATTTATTATTTATCTGCAAGTTATTCCGTGGTCTTTTAATGATGAATAAAAGAAACAGGATGAAAACTACAAAAATTCAATCCTGTTTCTTCCATTTTCTTTAGCAAGATATAATGCTTTATCCGCTCGTTCCATCAAAGATTTGATAGTATCGTTCTCTTGAAAAATGGTTATTCCTATACTGACTGTTAAGGAGGGTAATTTTGACTGATTCTTAAAATGATTTTCCACAAGTTGTAATAATTTTCTCCCTAAGAATATTATTTTTTCTTTATCAATCTCTGGTACTAATAAAATAAATTCTTCTCCTCCCCATCTTGCAAAAAAGTCAGATTTACGAATATTATGTTTAATCACATGAGCAAATTCTTTTAAAACTTCATCACCTACTAAATGGCCGTATTGGTCATTGATTCGTTTAAAATGATCTAAATCCATCAATAATATGCCAAATGGTAGTAATTCCTTATAACGTAGATGTTTCTCAATATGAAATTGTAAGATTGTATGAAAATGATGTCGATTGTAGATGCCAGTCAAAAAATCAATGGTGGCAAGTTTTTTTAACTCCTCTTTTTGATATTCCTGAAGTGTAATATCATAAAAAAGAACTAGCTTTTTATCTGTATCTTTAAGAAATGGCTTTACTTTTATATAGAATATCTTTTTTTCTTTTGTTCTCACATCAATAATTGCAGCTTTTCTTTCTTCTTCTTTTAATAGCTCTACTTCCTTAAGCCAAGAATAATCATTTTTTAACAATCCTGGCTCATTAACAAAAAATTCACAGATACATTTATGTTCTTTTTTAAATTCCTCTATTGAATTATAGCCTACCAAATTTAAACCATATTGATTAAGTGCAAAAAGTTCTTGACCATTTGTAATTGCTACTATAATGTCAAGAGAATTTAAAATATTCTCTATTAATAAATTTTGATTTTCAATTTGTCTTTTAAATAAAATCGTTCTTTTAAGAGATTCAATGGTTTTTAATAGTTCACTTACTTGAACGGGTTTAGTAATAAATCTTGTAACCCCTCTTAAGATAGATTCTTTTAGATAATCTTTTTCATCATGCGCTGAAAGGACAATTGAATAAAAATTAGAATCGATCTTTCGCATTTCTTGTAACATCATTAATCCATCCATCTCTGGCATTTTAATATCGGTAATTACTATATCTGGACGACGTTGATTGAATTGTTCAAGCCCTTCTTTTCCATTACTTGCAATCGAAATATTTTTATAATATTTTCCCAAGATTTGCTTCGTATATTCTCTTGATAATTTGCTATCTTCAACGATTAGTAAATGGATCTCGTCATCAACATTTAGTAATCTTGGTTCAACTTGCATATTTATTCCCTAAAGGATATTTCAAAACAAGCACCATTTTCATGTGTTTTATTCCAAAATCGGATTACTCCTTTCATTTTATCGAATATTATTTTTGTAATATATAGACCAAGACCACTTCCTTCTATACTTTTTGTAGTTACATAGGGTTGAAATAATTTATCCATAATCTCTTGTTTAATTCCACCGCCATTATCACATATTTGAATACTTTTTTTATTTTTATCAAGAAAGATTTTTATTATTCCTTCGTCATGATGACTAATCTTATAAAAATTTAAAATACTATCCTTGGCATTACTGATAATATTTAGTATGGCATTTTTAAATAAACCAGAATTTCCAAAAATAAAAAAATCTTCTCCTTCAATGATAATCTTAATATTATAATTTTCGAGCTGAACACTTAATAGATTTTTTATTTTACTTAATTCTTCTAAAACAGAAAATTCCGTTTGTTCTAAGTCATATCGATAAAAATCTCGAAAATCATCAATTGTTTTGGATAAAAACTCTATTTGTTCTATGGCTTCACTTAACGTTTGTTTTAAAATATCTTGATTTAATTCATTTAGTTTGATAAGTTCCAATATATATTGTATCATTAGATGAATTGAATTTAAGGGCTGTCTCCACTGATGTGCTATTGCAGATAAACTTTCTCCAATGGCAAGTAATCGGGATTGATGTAAAAACATTTGCTCTTGTTCCTGTTTTTCTTTTTCTATTTTTTTCTTTTCTGTAATGTCATATAAAATCACTAAAAATTGAATTTTATTTTTTGTATGTATATCAATAAATGGATTAGCAAAAAGAATAAAATATTTTTCTGGGTCATACTTTAATTGTACTTCCATAGTAGGATAAAATTTTATACTTGAAAAATCTCTAACAAGATTAGATTGAGTAATAGTATCTTTAAAAATAAAAATATCAAAAAAATCGATTTCTTTGACTTGATTCTCGTTTAAATTCATCAATTGTAATAAACGAGCATTAAAATCAACCAATCGATTATTATAAACTATCCCTACCCCAAAAATATTTTGATTAAATAAAGCATGAAATTTTTTTAAAATACTCACTCGCTCTTGAATTTCTTTTTGTAATAACTCTTCTAATTTTAAATTTAATGCTTCTAATTCTTTTTGAAGCTTAACTTTTTCTGTGACATCATGTAGGATCAAAAATAAATATGGATTATTTTTGATTTCAATTAACGATGAATATACTTCAACTTCTTTTATGGTATTATCTCTTAATTTATGAGGTATTTGAAAATAGTTTTTTTTGAATTCTTGTGCATCTTCAATGTGAGAATGTACTTCATCATTACTTAAAGCAATGATATCATAAATTGATAATTGGGTAAATTGATTTTTGGAATAACCATAAAATTTTATAGCAGATTCATTCGCTTGTACAATTTGTCCCGTCTTAGGATTGACAACAAGCATAGGAGCAGAATGATGATTAAAAAAACTAAAATATTTTAAAAATTCATCTTCTAACTCCTTTTGTAATCTATACTGTTGTGTAATATCTATTACATAACCAATGTATTTTATCGGTGATCCTCCTTCATCGTAAATACAATAGGTATGATCATCCACCCACTTTATGATTCCATTCTTATGTAGAATTCTATAAGGTTTATGCCTCCATCGTTTCAGTTTTAATTCATATGAATATGTTTTAACTTCATTTTTTACTCTTTCCCGATCTTCTTTATGGATGATTTCACTGTATTTTATTTTATGTTCTTTCCAATCATCTACAGAATAACCAGTGAACTCTTCAACATTCGAAGAAACAAATTCTACTGGCCAGTCTATTTCATTATTCCAAATAAAAACAACCACAGGACCTTCTTTAAAAATATCATTAATTAAGTTTAAATCTTTTTGCCAATTCACTCGTAAATCCTTATGGTTTTAATATTAACAAATTCTTTGACACCTTCTAAAGAAAGTTCTCTTCCATAACCAGATTCTTTTACTCCACCAAAAGGTAGAG
>JBEQAN010000171.1:0-4018 GCA_041640315.1 Leptospiraceae bacterium | reverse complement strand
TATCCATAGACTTCAACAGGTAATAATAAATTATCTAATGAAAATATAGAATGTATACCAATAAACGTATTAATTTGTTCTGATTTACTCATATATTCTTCGAGATTTTTACTTAATGGTGCTTCTTTCATTTCTATCATAGAAGAATAAATTTTTTGTTTTTGATGTTTGAATTTATTAACTTGTAAAAAACCTCTTCCTTTCCCTTGATATAATGCTCCATCCCATTGAACATCCTCTGGTATGATTATCCCTCTAACAGCACCATAACTACTTGCATATGTTAAAATTTTTTTTACTAGACCATCTCCTTCTATTTGGAGGCTTATCATTTCATCTTCTTCTTTGATTCCTCTTGAGGTTAGTAAAAATGCACCTATGATTGCTTCTCCTAATAATGCTTCGCATTGGATGGATAAATTCTGAAGATTTCTGATTTCAATCAAAGTTTCTTTAATATTAGCTAAAATGAAACGGATATTCAATTCTGGAATAATTCCACGAATATATATATCCTTTTCTCTACCTGGGACAAATTTATAATTTTTTATTTCCATCTTAATTTTGAATATTATTATACGTTTTATTTTTATCAAGAAAATCTTTCATTGCAAGAAAGAATGTTTTATAATCATTACTTGCATTCCATGCTATAAACCCCTCTGCATTACTATCATATACCGCTTGAATTTGATGATAAATATATTCTTTATAACTTAATCCCGTCTTATTTACACTCATTTTAAAAGCTTGGATATAAGGGATGATTTCAACATTTTTAACTCTTGATTTAGATTTCTTTACACCTTCAAACACCGTTTGGTAAGGATTTTTGATTTTATCTTCCATGCCATAAAAATGCGAAGGATAAAGCATTGGATGTAGATGATCAAGGTATTTATCAAAGATTTCTATTTTTTGGCCTATGATATCATTCTCATAAAAGGGCACTCTTCCGAAAATATCCGCTCCTAATCTTACACCATAAATTCTTAATTTGTCTTCAAATAATTTTAGAATTCCCGCAATCAATCTATATTTTTTCTCTAAGGGAACATGGTTTAAGTTATGGTTGTCAGCAAAACGAATATAATCAAGTTGAATTTCCTGAAAACCATTACGGATTGCTATATCAGCTCTTTCGGTTAATTTTTGTATATGAAGTAAATGCTCCTTAGATGGTGGATATTTATTTAATCCATTTTCAAATACAACAATTCTTGCAATTAAATAAAAATCTTTGGATAGCAATTCTTTAATAATCTCTTTGGGTACAATGTTGGGCTGTATGTCTATAACAAGAGTGTTAATTCCATGTTTTTTAGCTTGTTCGATAAGTTGCCACACATCATTTTTGAATATTTTTAAATTATTTATATAAAGTCCTTTTATAAATAAAGGTTTATTATATTTATAAAATTTCTTGTCTTTAGGATATGGTTCTAAATTTGTTGGAAAGCTTATATAAATAGAAGAGGGGTTAATTTCTATATCGCTGTTAAGTATATTAATTGATTGATTTTTATTATTGAGTCTTTGATGCGGTTTTTCAATAGAAATATTATCTAATTGAAAATATAAAACATCTTCTTTCGTAGAATTATGCTCTTTTTGTTTTTCTTTAAGATAGTTTAAAAATAAACTCTTATTAGTTCGTTCATTAGCAATACTCAATGTGATGATCATTAAGTATAAAAATATAAATTTAAAAATATTGAACACAATATAATTATCGGTTTTTTATATTTCATGTTTCATGTTTTCCCTTGAAATTATTCCACCCATTAGTAATATATTATTAGGTTCCCAACTTTCATCTGGATAGAATACTGCACTTTGTCCCGGTGTTACTGCGGAAACTGGAGTTTCGAATGTGACTTTTAACTTATGACCTTTTTTTTGATTATTCCATGCAATGGTCTCGTCATAACCTAAATATTGAACAAGAGCCTTTTGGGGTTTACTTCTATATCTAATCTGTACTCTACACCTTAAAGGAGATTTTGTAAAGAGATCTTTAAATTCTTCTTCAGAATAATATAAAAAATTTACTTGTTCTACTTCAAAACTTCTTGTTAAAGTTTGATTTACGGGTCCTAAAATAACATCACCGTTATCATGAATTTCTATCACATAAAGCGGTTCTTTCCAAGAAATTCCAAGTCCTTTTCGCTGACCAACAGTAAATTGTTCTTTCCCTTTGTGTTTTCCAAGAATTCGTCCATGTATATCTTTAAAATAACCCGGTGTAAATTCAAGTCCTTGTTTTTTTAAAAATTTTCTATAATCATTATCTTGTACAAAACAAATTTCTTGTGATTCGTGCTTTTCTGCAACGGGTAAATCAAATTCTTTTGCTATTTGTCGAACTTCTTGTTTTGTAAAATTTCCCAAAGGAAAAATGATATGAGATAATGCTTCTTGAGAAAGCCCATATAAGTAATAAGCCTGATTCTTATAAGAATCAACTCCATCTTGTATGGTATATCGGTTTGTTGGGGTTTTATAGATTTTTGCATAATGACCAGTTGCAATCCATTCTATACCTAAGGCTTTGGATTTTTCTAATAAAGCCCCAAATTTAACATGGGTATTACATTCTACACATGGGTTAGGAGTTCTAGATCGTTTATAATCAAGTATGAATCTATCTATAACTTTTTCTTTAAAAATCTTCTCCATCTTAATTACATAAAAGGGAATATTCAATTGTATTCCTACACTTTTTGCGTCGTATACATCCTTAGGACTACAACAAGATTTTTTATTTTCGCAGCTTGGTTCATATTCCCAAACTTTTAAATTTACACCTATCACCTCATAACCTAATTGATGTAAAATGACCGATGTAACTGCACTATCAACACCCCCCGACATTGCTACAATCACTTTGCTTTTTTCTTGCGGTAAGATGATATCTTGAAACTTGTTGATATGTAAAGTATGTATCATATTTTGGTAAAAAAATTATAAAACTATGAAGCGTCATTTGAAATTTTATTTAACTATTAAAATATTTTTTTTTATCATAATACAAATTAATGCTCAGAAGCTCTCAAATGTCATATTTAAAGTGAATCCAAATATATTTTCACCAAATAATGATGGATTTAACGATGAAGTAGTGTTTCAAATCCATTTATTGCAAGATAGAGAAATCAAGGTAAAAGATTGGAATTTGAAAATTTATAACTATGATTATAAATTAGTACGTAGTTTTCAATTACCTTTAAGATTAGTTAAGAATCATAAATTTGAAATTATATGGAATGGAAAAGATGAATATGGAAATTATGTTCCCAGCGGGATCTACGAAGCAATTTTGACATTATATTATGATTATGGAAATATTACCAAAACCCATTCCCTAAGGGTTGAAGTATTTTTTGATAATTTTTTTGTAAATCTTAAATGTGAAAATCCTTACATAACTTTAAGATGGAATCCAGAAAAAAAGACCTTTGGAGACCCTAATAGGGAAATAGAAATTCTTGCTAATTATCAAAATGATTTTGCCCTTCAATCTAGTTTTAGCTCTATCCTCTTGAATCACAAAAAAGATATCATAGAAGTTCGTGAATGGGAAAAAAGACCAAAATCTAAAATTTTATGGAGTGGAAAAGATAGAAATAAGAAGATAAATATTGGAATCTTTCATTATCTTTTTTCTTATAAAAGCTATGAAAATCAGATCTATCAATTTGTTTTACCCGGCCTTGCAATACTGCCATTCCCTTTACGAGTAAATTCTTTTATTGAACCCCTAATAATAAATAAAAAGGGGAGAGGATATTTTAATGATGAATTAAAAAATTTTGATATAGTAATAAAATCAAGTCAAACGAATTTTAAAAATTTAAATTCGTTGTACTATCAACTTTATTGCTTAACGGATGGTTTGTTTCGTTCGGGGTGGAATTTTATTCAAGATGGTATAGAGAGTCTTTCAAAAGAAGGTATTACGAATCTACTTCCTAAGATTCCAGAGAATCAAAATTGCCTTATTGTATATTTTGAA
>JBEQAN010000170.1:0-4025 GCA_041640315.1 Leptospiraceae bacterium | reverse complement strand
AAATTTCCAATGGCGATTTTATAAGCCAAAGTAAAAATTGCTCTTTGAAGGGGATATGGGGTTAAAGGATGTAGAAGACCCGTAAATTTGTCTACGGGAAAACCAAACATATAATTGGGAATTATCCAAGCTCCTCTTCGAGAAGTAAGTATGACTTTTTTCGAAACAGCTTTATTACTTAATTCACAAGCAATATCCATTGCACTATTGCCCATTCCTAAGATCACTACTTTTTTTCCAATTAAATTGACTGGTGTTTTAGGATCTACATACTTATGACTATGAATAATCTTTCCTTTGAATTTATCAGTACCTGGTATAGGTGGATCTGGCCAGCGTTCATACCAGTGATGTCCATTTGCAACAACCACTGCATCGTAAAACTTTGTTTTATTTGTATCAGTTTCAACTTTCCATACTACAGAGTCACCTTCATAAATGGGTTCTACTTTTTTAACTCCAGTTTTAAATTGAATGTATTTTCTTAAACCAAAGTGTTCAACATAATCAATAAAGTATTTTAATATTAATTCATGACCTGCATAATCGGGATAATCTTTTGGCATAGGAAAGTCTTCATATTGCATTCTTTCCCTATGCGTATTAATATGAAGGGATTTATAAATATTACTCATCCCATTGTCATTGCCAAAGCGCCAGTTTCCGCCGACCTCACTTCCTTTTTCGTAACAGTCAAATGGTATTTCTGCGTCTTTTAAAGCTTTACAAACAGTGATGCCACTTGAACCAGCACCAATCACACAAACGTTCACTTTATTGGTCATATATCCCCCTACTATTTCAATATTAATAATTTTGATTTATAAGTCAATTTAATTCTAAAATTTTATTCAAAAAAGTAATTTTGGATTTTGGTTTTTATTTTTCAAAGGATTCAAGGATTTTAGCTGGATTTGAAAGATCATCAGAAAAGGATTTAGCTCTATTGGGTTCATCTACCTTAGGTAAATTTGATAAGGGTGGGGGGCTTTTATTATCAAAAACTTCTGTACTACACATACCATTAGGATAAATACAAATTTTCCATTCTCCAGTTCTTACATCATTTTCAAATTTTCCTGCTTGATAAAAAGAGCCATCATTAAAATAGTATATCCAATTTCCATTAGCTAAGTCATTTATATAATTACCTTTAAAAAATAATTGACCATTTTCATAATATTCTTTCCATTCTCCATTTCTTAATCCAGCGGAAAAATTACCTATAGATTTAATTTTTCCATCAGAGTAATAAAATTTCCACTCTCCTTCTTTTTTGTTGTCTTTATAATTTCCTTCTGAACTTACGATTCCATTGCTATAATAATATTTCCAATATCCATTCATTTTATTTTGTATAAATTCTCCTTCAGCTTTTAGTTTGCCATTTTCATACCAGAATTTCCAATATCCATTTCGTTGATGGTTTTTTAAAGGTCCTTCTGCCTTTTTCATTTTATTTTTATACCAAACGACTTGGTAATCATTACTATTTAAAACATACACCTGAAATTTTTCTATAAATTCTGCTTGATTGATATCATATTGATTTTGTTCGCTGAATAAACCAAAAAAAGCAATAGAAATTAGAAAAGTGTAAAAATAATGGAATCTCATATCTTTTCCCTAAATAAAAAATATATTACTTAAATCGGCATTTATAAAAAAATTTCAATAAAAATTGCTACAAAATTTTTCATAAAGAAATTTCATTTGATTTATTAAAAATCATTAGTTTTAATTTTTCGATTTCTTCCCTAATAAATAGGTCTTTGTTTAAAAGTTCTTCTATTTTTTTAATTGCATATAATATACCAGTATGATCGTTTCGATTTAAATATTTTGCAATATAGCTAAGTGTTTTATTAGTTAGTTTTACAGCCAAATATGCGATCATATGTCTTACATAGGAGATTCTTTTATTTTTATTTTTACTTAAAACTTCTTCTTTACGAACATGATAATATTCGCATACAATATCAATAATCATATCTAAATCTATTGAAGAGGATTTATCATAAAAAGGTTCTAAGATAAAATCAATTTCATGAATTTTTAATTTAGAAGGATCAATTTGATATAGTGCTAATTTTTCAATAGAAGATTGAATATATCTTACATCTCCATTTAGTTTTATAGATAAATGTTGAATAATTTTATCTTCTAAATTTAAATGATATTTTTTACAATAGTTTTCTATAATTTTTATTTTTGTGTTGTAATCTGGATAATGGAGATGAATTTTATAAAATGTCATTAATCGAGATTGTAAATCATGTTCTAATTTTAGATATAAAAAATCTCTATCTGAAAATAATATAAAAACTTTATTATTGTCTTTATAATAGTCAATTAAGTTTCGTATTTCTTCCATGCATTTTATTGCTGATGGTCGTAGAAATTGAAAATCATCTAAAATAAGGATTTTGTGGTTTTTAATGGTTTCAAGCCATTCTATGGATTTTTTCTTTTTTATTGAATTTACGAATTCCACTATAAAATTGGGAATTGTTGAATAATAAACATTATTTTTATGTAAAATTTTCCACGTTTTTGCAAGTGATGTTTTCCCGGAACCAGAGGGTCCAAAAATGTAAATAGGTCGAAAATATTTATCGAGTTGGATTAAATTGGTTAATTCTTTGTAATTTTCTACACTTGGATAAAAAAGATTTATGTCCCAAATATCTTTGGAATTTTTTGTATCTGAATTAGTTTCGCTCGGTATGGTATTATGGATATAATAAGCATTTGAAATTTTATGGGTTTTATCATAAAAAATGATGTTGTTAATTTTTAAACTATCTTTGTAAAAATTATTTATTACACTAAAAATAATATCTTTATATCGAATCTCAACATGTTTTTGTAATTTTTCGTTTTCAACATACAGGATAACATTCTGATTTGTGTCATAAAAAGCATATAATGGTTCTATAAAATGACTATAAAAGGGATCAGGTATGATAGTTTTTAGAATTTCTTTACATGAATTCCAATTCTCTAATAGTTTGAAATGATTTAACTTTATAAACGATTCCATAGGATCATTATAATTAATTTTTTTACTATCCATAACTTATCCTGTATGTTTATTTAAATCAGACATAATCTGTTTAATGTCGTAATATCAGTTTTTACTCATCCATTAATTTTTTTTTAATTAAATTTTCAATCGTACAATATGTTATTTATTTCGATATGATTAGCTTCTTTTTAAAGAACTTTTTTATTAATTTATAATCTTATAAAATTATATTGTCAAATATTAAACACATAAAAAAATTAAATATCATTAAAAGTAAAAAAAAATAATTAAAAATTTTATTAAATTATATCATCTGTATATTACCTAAAAATCTACTTTACAAAATAGTTTTTATGAATAAATCACCATAAATGAACTTAATTAAATTATAAAGAAAAGATGGGGGAATGTTGTATGTATCATAACTTTTTTACTATTGCAGATTTAAATTATGCAATTTTTACTTTATTTGCAACTTTGTATTTAATCACAATCAAAAATAGACATCGCTCTACAATTCATCTAATATTTTTTTTAATGGGCTTAACCTTAATGTGTTTAGTTTATTTTTTCTCATCTTTATTTATTGATCCAATTTGGAGATTTCATCGTTGGGTAACTGTCACGATGGCACTTCTCGCAACAATCCATGCAGCATATTTTATCATGACATATCCAAAAAATAATTGGAAAAAATTTTCTAAGTATTATTTTATAGTATTTTACTTAATTGATTTAGTCATTATAGCATTATTTGTTTATAAATCTTTAATTGTTGGAAAAATCTATAAATTTGATGGTCATTTTTGGGATGTAAATGAAGCAAAACTTGGACAAATAGTAGGATTGTTTATATTGATCAATGGTTTATTTGCAATTGTTTCTGGTATGATTCGTTCTATAAAGATTAAAAATGCAAGAATTCCTTTAATTCTTCTAACTATTGGATTTACACTAATTATACTTATACCTTCAATAACAAATTTGTTAAATCGAT
>JBEQAN010000169.1:0-4030 GCA_041640315.1 Leptospiraceae bacterium | reverse complement strand
GTTTGAACTTTATCTGCTTCAGAATCATCGATTTCAATATCAAATTCATCTTCAAGAGCAAGAATAATATCAACTAATCTTGATGAATTTACTTCTAAATCTTTTAATATATTTGTATTTTCTGTAGCATTGTTTAAAGCATCTTTGTTTTTTGCATAGGGTCCTAAAATTTTTAGTACTTTTTGCATTATCTCTTGATTTTCCATTTTTGTACTCCTTGTTAATTTTATTATATAATGATTACATTATTCTTCCCATTTTTTATATATTACACAACCATTCACATCGCCAAAGCCAAAACTAGCTTTAGCCATAATACGAATATCTTTCTTTATGTATTCTCGTACTACTTTTGCTTCATATGGTTTAATTTTTTCATGAATATCTTCGCTATTGATAGAAGGATGGAGAAAACCATGTTCTAATTGTAATATTACAGCAACTGATTCAATACTTCCCGCAGCACCTAAGCAATGTCCAATTAAAGATTTCGTGGATTGTATATAAGGGAATTTTTCTGGTGGAAGACTTAGAGCAGTAGCCCAATTATTTACTTCAATAGGATCTGCCATGGTTGCTGTTAGATGTCCATTGATAGCATCAATTTCTTCCGGGTTTATATTTGCTTTTCTTACAGCTTCCCTTATACATATTTGTACGGATGTAGAATTTGGAGCAGTCATACTTCCACCCATTCTATGACCACCACAGTTTAGATGAGTTCCTATAATCTCTGCATATATCTTCGCACCTCTTTTTCTTGCGCTTTCTAAACTTTCCAAAAGCAATATCCCAGCACCAGACCCTGGGACAAAACCACCAGCACTTGCACTCATTGGACGTGACGCCTTTTCGGGTTGATCATTAAACTTAGTTGATAAAACCCTCATCGCATCAAACGCTCCCCATACATATTTAGAAGAAGATTCCGCCCCACCAGCTAACATTACTTCCGCCTCACCTCTTTTAATTCTATCATATGCCATAATGATAGCTTCTGTCCCTGTATTACATGCACTACTATTCGAAGAAACATTATTACCAAGTGCTAATAATCCACTCATTTTTGCAGAAACTGAACTCATCATAATCTGTTCAACCATCGTAGAACCAAGACGCTTAACTTTCCCAGAATCAATATATGGAATTACCTTCTCTGCTATTGTATCTATACCAGAGAGACCTAAACCTATAATACATCCCGCATGCCAGTTTACCGAATCAGATTTACGATCTGGGACTTCAAAACCAGCATCTCTCCAGGCATCAATACCTGCAATACTAGAAAGAATCATGATTTCATTCATGGCAAGGAGATCTTCTTCGGTAAAATATCCTTTAGCTTTTTCATCTAATACCTCTTTATCAATCCAACCCCCAACCTGACACGAAAATTTTAGTTCTTCTAATTCTTTTCTAAAACGAATGCCACTTTTACCTTGCTTTAAAGCATTTAAAAATTCCTCTTTACCATGTCCATTGGAAGTAATAACACCTATTCCTGTTACTACGACTCTTCTATTTTCCATAATTTCTCCTTTTCATTTATTTATCGCTATTCCAGCTAATTCTCCACTTGCTACAATAGTACCATTTTCTTTTTTTACTTCTACTGATGATTTAATTTTATTTTTCCTAAAATATATTAATTTTCCATGAATATAAACGGTTTCTCCTGGTAATACAGTTTGTAAAAATTCAACCTGTGCTTCTGTAAATAAAGTAATTTTATCTACAGGACGTTGCTTTATAAATTCTAAATAAATTCCGAGAGCAACAACACCCGTTTGTGCCATTGTCTCTAAAATAATTACCCCCGGTGTTATGGGATTATTTGGAAAATGGCCAGCATAAAAAAATTCGTCTTTTTTATAAGTATATTTCCCCACGATTGAATCTTCTGAAATCGATATTATATCTTCTATGAATCTAAAAGGTGGTTTCTGGGGAATTGCATCTAAGATTTTTTGTTTTAATTCTAGATCAACCGCCATACATACCTCCATTTACATGAATCACCGTCCCAGTAATGTAAGTACCAGAGGTAGCAAGAAAACCTACTACCTGCGCAACTTCTTCGGGTGTTCCCATTCGTTTTAGAGGGATTCTCTCTAGAATCATCTTTTTATGTTCTTCTGGTAAATTTTTCGTCATATCGGTATCTATAAATCCTGGCGCAATGGAGTTAACTAGTATACCATATTCTGCCATTTCCATCGCCGCGGTTTTTGTAAAATTATCAATTGCAGCTTTCGTCATCCCATAAATCGATTGTGTGGGATTACCAATACTTCCAATAATAGAAGAAATATTGATGATTCTTCCAGAACGATTTCTAATCATTAATCTCATTAAACGTTTCGTTAAGTACCACGTAGTTTTCATATTGATATTAATCATCTGATCAAACTCTTCTAAGGTAGCATTAAAAATAGGATTATCCTTTACAAATCCCGCATTATTTACTAAAACTTCAAGCGGTAATTTGGAATTTTTAATCTCTTCGTATATTTTATCACACCCTTCTATGGTAGATAAATCAGCTTGAATTAATAAACCATCGCCTAATTCATCTCGAAGTTTTTCTGCTGATTCACGAGAAGAGTTATAATGAATTCCTACTAAAAATCCTTTTTGATGTAATTCTTTTGCTATAGCTCTTCCTATACCTCTACTTGCGCCCGTTACCAATGCTAATTTTTTTTCGCTCATTATTTTCTCCTGTTAAATCTAAATTCTCTTAATTATTTAACTTACCACCAAGATAGTTTTTCGTTTTTAAAGGATAATCTGGATAGGTAATATTTTTAAAAATTCCCACACGTGCCTTTTTTACATTATAGATCACTTCTCCATCTACTGATAAGGTACTATCAGCTATTGCTATGGCAATGCCTTGCTCCTTTAACTCACTATATCTTAAAATATCAACATCATATTGAATCATCTTATTATAGGGACGAATTTGACCATTAAATTCTACTAACTCTACCCCTAAGGCACGTCCTGAACCGATTGCTCCATTAATACAACAATAAAAACCAATCAACTGCCATATAGCATCTAAACCTAAGGATCCAGGCATAACGGGATCATTTCTAAAATGACATTGAAAAAACCATTCATCGATTATTATATCTTTTTCTGCTATAATTTTACCACCTTTTGTTTTTTTTTCAATATGAATAATTCTATCAATTAATAAAAAAGGGGGTGCAGGCAATTTTGCAATCTCGCCTGGGGGATCTTCTATTAAATTTCCTTGAGAAAATGCTAATAATTCTATTTTATCAAATTGTTTTCGTTCTAAAAATTCTTTATATTTCATAAAAGTACTTCCAAAATTTAATTTCCTGCAATTCTTTCTCCACCATCTACTCTGATAATTTCACCATTAATCCAGGCGGTTTCGTCTAAACTCATCACATAGACTACATTAGCAACATCTTCTGGTAAGGTTAAACGACCAAGTGGGTTTCTTAAACGTGAATGTGCCGCCATATGTGTACTTCCTGGTATCAATCTTAATGCTGGAGTATCAGTCACACCAGGTTGTAATATATTACTACGAATTCCATAAGGACCAAACTCAAAGGCTATCGATCGCGAAATAGACTCTAATGCTACTTTAGCCGCGCTAACTGCAGCATAACCACGCCAGGCCACTTCATTCCCTTCACTTGTTAGCCCTAAAACCCTTGCATCATCAGCAAATAGTTTACGATTAAAAATATCTTTAACCCATGTATATAAACTTGTACCCATGGCATAAATGGTGTTTGCAATATCTTCATCATTTAAAAAAAACTCTTCATTATAATCTGGTTCTTTTGATAGATACATTAACTCATCGATATTTTCTTCTAAGAATAGTTTTGTTGCCTCCTCTACTAATTTCTCTTTACTAATACCTAATCTATTAGCTAACTTCGCTGCTGGATCATAATTTCGATGTTTTTTAATGGGAACCATTAACTTTAAATTCCCAAAAGCGATAGAATGTAGCAATGTTCGAACTTTTCCTCCATTT
>JBEQAN010000168.1:0-4073 GCA_041640315.1 Leptospiraceae bacterium | reverse complement strand
CTATTTGCCTTCTAATCAACAACAACCTATGGAAATTTTAACTCAAGCCAATGCAATTCTTGGTTTTAATCAACTATCTCTTGCGAAGTATTTAATGATTGTAGCAGATGAAGAAAATGTCCCAAATATCTATGACACAGAGAAATTTATTCTCTATTTATTAGAAAGAATTGATTTCGAAAGAGACTTACATTTTATTACAAATACCACAATAGATACTTTGGATTACTCTGGAACTAAACTAAACTTTGGATCAAAAGTAGTTTTTGCTGCAACATACCCCAAAAAAAGAGAATTAAAAGATTCATTGAATATACATTTACCAGAGAAGATGGTAAGATCTTATGGATTTGTTTCAAAAGGAATTTTAGCAGTTGAATTGAATCATTCCGTTGGAATTGAGGAATTCATTCATTTTATTGAAAAAAATTATAAATATTTTAAATCACTTGGACTGATTGTTGTCTGCGATGATGCGAAATTTTGTTCTAAAACCTTTAGAAATTTCTTATGGGTCACATTTACAAGATCGAACCCTGCAACAGATATCTATGGCCCATTTTCTTTCTATAAAGACAAACACTGGGGATGTAAAAATCCTATAATCATAGATGCCCGAATAAAACCAAAACATGCACCAGTTTTAGAAATTGATAAAAAAACTTTAAAAAATGTCGAAAGATTTTTTAAAAAAGGGAGTAGTTTAGAAAAATTTGAATTTTTTAATCCATTAGAATAAAAAAATCATTTCATTTCTTTATGAAAGTTGTTGGATAAGATTTTTGTATTTATTGATTCGCTTAATTGCTATTTCTCGACACTATTTATTTTTTAACTCTTCGTAAATTTTGATTAAATCATTTGGCCTATCAATATCAGAACTATCACTTTTAATATATAAATCGTCATAGATGATAGCTTTTTCAAAATGATTAAATTTCCAATATCCTTTTGTAAGCAATTTTAGGATTTCATTATCCCATGGTAAATAGTTAAAACTTTGTTCTAAATCTTTTAAACCCTCTTCATAATTTCCCATTTTAATTTTAACGTACCCCAAACGTTTTAGTATAATACCGTTCTCTGGATATTTTTGAAGTAATTTATTTAAGTTTTCTAATGCATATACATAATTTTCATTTTCTATTTCTTTTAATAATGAATCATAGATTTGTTTATCTTCTTTCATCATATATCGACTTTGTTTTAACCATTGATAGTCTCCATTATATTCAATACTCATGAGAGATACATCATCCATGAACTCACCCTTCTCTTTTAAATTTTCGTAAATTAAATTTAACATTCCATTTGATTCTTCTACAACACTTAAAAATAAATTTTCATCCTGATTAATATTTCTTATGCCATCGTTTGTACTTAACACTAAATCATCCTTACAAAAGAAATAAAACCGATAAAAAACATAATATTGCATAATTAAAATCTGATACCGTATAAAATGTATGAAACATGCTATTTTCCTAAGTTTTTTAGATTTTATATTGATTCTCTTATTATTTTTGTAAGCTATTTAATAAATTTACAAATTTTTTAGACTTTTTCTCTTTATTCAATCGAGTATAAATATCAATTATGATTTCAATCATAGTCTTATCATCAAGATTTCGTAATACATATAACTCTGCAAATTCTAGTGCTCGCTGATATAGTTTCTTTTTGTATAATAATTTCACAAGATGAAATAATAACTTTTCATCGTTTGGAAACATTAAGAATAATTTTTCCATTAAAATTATAGCATTGCTCCATTTTCTTTGGTAAAAATAACACCTTAATAAATATTTCGATAGTTTATAATTTTCTGGATATTTACTTACTAAATTTTCAAAAAGTTCAGTAGCATATACTAAATCTGCCTCATTTTTATTCAATTCATAATCGTACAACAATTGAACTGCTTTATCATATAGGCCTTTATCTTCTAAATAAATTTGCCTTTTTTTATTTTTATATGTCTCTGGTGGATGATATTGAATATAAACTAACGATAAATCATCAATAAAATCTCCCTTTTCTTTTAAATTTTCATATACATTCATCAAATTTCCATTAGATTCCTCGACAATTCTTAAAAATAAATCGTCATCATTATTAATGATTCTTTGATTATCCTCATATCCCAAAAGCAAATCATCTTTACCATCAGAACCAATGAAAAGAATATCACCCGGTTTCAACTGAAATGTTGAAATATGAATAAATCCCTCTGTAGATAATCCTAATAAAGATAGATATCTTTTAGGTCGAATAAATTCAGCTTTATGATTTCTGTATAAAACAATATTTGGATGTTCTGCATTCATAAAATACATAAATCCATTCTCTTCGTCAATTAAGAGCATGACGATTGAAATAAACATAGAACCATTGAGATTTTCTAACACCTTATGAAGTTCCACAAATGTATATTTTAACCATTTCTCTGGATACAATTGTTTTACTTCATCTTGATATTTCGTTCGTTCTACAATAGAACGTAAAGCAGCTCCAAGTACTAAAGATCCACCAGCTCCTTGAATTGATTTTCCCATAGCATCTGCATTAACAACAAAAGTATATTTACGATCTTTTAATTCTACTCTATCTGCTAAACAAAAATCTCCACCTATTTCAGATTCCCATTTTTTATATTTAAATTGTTTAAACTGTTTAATAATAAAATCAACCTTTACTACCCCATTATCACCAACATTATTAGCATTTAAAGGTTTAACTAAAAGAGAGGTTAAAAAATAATCTCCATCCTGTTTTTCTTTTAAACTTTCTATTTGTTTTAAACTATTTTCTAAATCTCTTGTTCGTTCTTTTACTTTTTCCTCTAAACTCACTGCATATTCTTTCAATTGTTCATTTTTCTCTCTAATAGAATCCACCATTTGATTAAAACTTCTTGTAACATAACCAAGCTCATCATTAACTTTTATATCAAGATTTACAGAAAAATCACCTTTGTTTACTCTTCCTAAACCATAGATAAGTTTTTTTAAGGGTTTAATAACTGAAATAAGGAAAAATAAAGGATAACCAACTAAAATAATTGCAACAGAAATTAAGATAATATAAAATAGACTATTCGCGCTATTAGCAATAAAGGATCTAAAACTTTTATAGCTATAACCAATCTTATAGATTGAATCATGATGCAATACATAATAATAAACAAATGTACTATCCCAAAAATCTTTTAAATTATTATCCATTTGAAATATTCTTTCATTTATTTTATATAGTTGAGGGAAGTTTGCTATAACTTCTTGCTTTGTTTGAACGTTTGTATTAATGAAATGTTTATAAATCGGATCATTCGAATATTTAGAAATAATTTCTTTGTTATATTGGTCTTTAAACGATGTATCGTCAATATCCATGATTTTACTTCGTAGTACCTGTATCTTTCTTTTATTTTGAAACAATGTTTTAAAGACTTCAGGTTTAGAGTGATTTGGAACTTGTTTTTCTAAATCTTGAATATAATTCCAATAAAAACCAGAGTATTTTTTCACTACTTCTGGTATTTCTAAACCCTTCAGATAGTAATTTTGTAAAAAGATCAATGCTACTTCACTTTTATCTTGTTCTATTGGATTACTGAGATCTCTTTGAAAAATAAAGCTATAGTTTAAATCTTTATCAAATTTTACAATATATCTTAAATCATCCGGGCGATAATCATTTTCACTTAATATTCGATAATTTTTTTCATTTTGAATATGATCATATATTTCAATTTGCTTTTTTATAATGTCATAACTAATAAATTGAATGATGATTAAAACAGTACTTAAACTGATAGCATAGAGTTTACTTAGTAAAGTTGTTCGTTCGTGTGTATAATTTACATACGTCACTAACATTATAAACGAACCAACAATTCCAGATAATCCCCATATAAACTGATGTTCATCACGCGATACAATAAATAATCGATTTAACAAATTTGTTATTGAAGGTATAAGTATAATTAGTGTAAATCCAATAGTTAGAAGAATTAAAGGAATTCTTGCATTTTTAATCTTTATAGAACGAATCATACCAGAAACAATTGCAAA
>JBEQAN010000167.1:0-4076 GCA_041640315.1 Leptospiraceae bacterium | reverse complement strand
TTTACTTTCTTTAAATGCATCAATTGAAGCAGCGAGAGCGGGTGAATCTGGAAAAGGATTCGCGGTAGTAGCACAATCTATATCAAACTTAGCGGAAACAACGGAAAAAAGTGTTCAAGACATTGAAGAATTGATAGAACAAACTACCAATCAAATGAATCAGGCAATTCAATATATAGATAAGTCCTCAGAAATGATGAACAAAAGTTACGATATGGTTTCCATGTTGGATAAAGAAATCCAAAACTCAAAAGCTATTATAAAAAGTCAGTTAGAACGCTCTCATAAAATCTTTGATAATACTAATAAAATGACTTCCATAGCAACTGATACTTTCAATTCTATTAAATTCATCAAAAATATTATTGTTGAAATTCATAAATCTATTGATGATGCAAGTAGATTATCCGTTCAATTTACAGAAGTATCAAGAAAATTAGTAGAAGCTATTACAAATTTAGATCAAGATGCGCAAAAATTAAAAAGACAAATAAAAAGATTCTCATCGAGATAATTTTTAATTGTTTGAACGAGTCTAATAAAATAATTTATAAAATGAATTGAATTTATATTATGAAATTTACAAAAGAAATTAATAAATTAAATTAATAATTTTTTTTATATTCTTTTTATTAGATTTTATCAATTTTTTTTATCAAAATAATAATTAATTCATTACGTAGATTCTATTTGTGAATTTTATTCAAAAAAATTTTTTTAAAAAGAGTTTATAAAATCTAAAATTTTTTCCAATAAATTAGTTTTTTTAGGGTTTTTCTAAAATCATTGCATAATGAGCAGAATATTTTTTTATGATGGATTCTTCTAACTTTTTTTCGATAGGCGAAAGGATATTTAATACAAATGCTGGTAAAAATTCTGGAAAAAAGGTAAAATATTCAACACCTATGATTTTGAAATTATAAAACATTTCTTTATCTTTATAAGGTTCTAACCAGATTTCTGTACCTTCATCAATCGAATGAAGTAAAGGGAAAATATAACTCATATAAAAACGAAATAAAGGATTTCTTACGTTAATTTCATGTATGATTAATCTCCCCTTAGGTCTAAGGATTCTATAAAATTCTTTTAGTGCTAATATCTGTTCTTCTTTGGAATTTAAATGATGTAAAACATTGATTGTATAGATGAAGTCGAACTCATCTTTTTTAAAGGGAAGATTTGTAATAGTGCCGACATAAATATCGTTAATACCACAATAGGATTTAGCATATTCCACCTGTTTTTCTGATTCATCAATTCCTTTCACTTTATAGTGATTTTTAATCATTTCTTTTAGATACCAACCCTGTCCACAACCCGCATCTAATCCATATTGGTAATGGCTTAATGGTAAATATTTTTTGTTGATATGAATTTTTTTTTCTAATAATCGTTCTCTAATATGAGATGGGATTTGTTCTTTATATTCATCTGCTATCGCATTAAAGTGTTTATCTTTTGAAATAAGAATTCTTCTAAATTTGATAATTGCAAAGATTGCTATCCCCACTGCTATCCAAATTGTGAATAATCGAAATAAAAAAATAATATAGATAGAAGAGTCCTTCCCCAAACCAATGTTTATTAACAATTCAATCCCTCTACTACCAGACACATAAATCCCCGCTGGTATCATAGAAAATACATTTAAAAGATTCATTTCTGAAAAGATTTTTACTATGGAATTAAAAGAAGTCATTTTTTGAAAAATCAAATCCCTATCGTAAAATGTCATCATAGAAAAATATAGGGTTAATGATGAAGAATACCAGATTAAAATACTTAAAAACAATAAAAATAAAAAAGAAAATAAATGATTAATTATTAAATTTTTTTTACTAATTTTATTTATAAAATAAACTATGAAGCAAACAATAGTTAATATAAATATAAAAATTATCTTTGTAAAATTATTTTCAAAAATAAATAAATAGATTATACTTGAAATGTCTAATAAAATATCAAATAAAAAGATAAAAAAACCAGAATAGATCTTTCTTTTTATTAAGGGAACTAATCTTATAATGTGTAAGAAATAGAATGGAGATAAATTCCCAAAAAATGATAAAAAATAGTAAATACTTAATTCTCTTGTAGGTATTTTTATATTAAAATTTCGAAGTACAAAATTCCATCTTAAAAATCTTAAAATGATATTCATGATGGTGATAAAAGGAATTAATAAAATATATTCGTAATTTTTGATAAGATTGATGATATGAAATACTTTAAGCTGATTTTCTTGAAAAATAATTATTGTGGCATAAATTCCCAATACTAATGATATTCCTATAAAAAAAATTATCAAACTATATCTTTTATACTTCCTCATAAGATAAAAAATGCGCCTATTTTTTTTATGATAGAATACCGAAAAATTAATAATATGGTTATAATTAAATTCAACACATAAAAACCAAAAAGATGATTCACTTTATTTTTGAAATCTAAAAATAGTAGCCATAAAAATGCAAATGAAAAGATTCTAAAAATATTATCAAAAGCCAGCCAATATTCTAAATCTACAACTGCAATGATTATGACGATTATAATAATGGGAAAAAATAAAATCAAATTTTTTATAATATAAAAAAAATCCTTAGAACTATGGATTATGACTTTGAATCCAAGTAAAATGAGATAGAGGTATAGAAGTAATATAATAAAATAGGGAATAGATTTCATAAAATCCATGAGTGATGATAAAGAATATAAAAGATTTTTGTAGAATCCCATCATCTCTAAGAATGGTATTCTTATACGACTAGTATGACTCAATGGATTTAAATCATGAAAGTGAAAATAATTATGAACTAAAATATACCATATTAAAAGAACGAGGATCGGTATTATGATTAAGACTATTCCTTTTATATCTTTCTTAATCAAAAATATAAATCCAAAGGTAATAAAATAAAATAACGATGTTTCTTTTGTTAAAGCAATCATCATACCTAAAATCAATATGAACCAATAATAATTATTGATTTCGATTTGATTTTTTTTATCAAAATCAAAATTTATTTTCATCAAAACAGAGATAAAAATCATAAAGAGGGAGATAAATATAGTGTCTCCAATTAATAGCATATTAGAGATTATAACATAGGGATTAAATAAATAAATAATACTAAGATATTTTTTATTATCATCAAGGACTTTATAAAATTCAAAATAAGAAAATAAAAATAATATATAATGTATCAATAAAACCCAATATGTGTAATATTCCCAACCAATAAAAAATGGTATAAAACCATATAGTATTGATGATCCGATCCTTAACATTCGAAATGTTGTTGAATCTAAGGTTATGTCGTGAATGTTTTTATCATATAAGTATCTACTAATAAAATAATAAAATTGTCCATCATATCCTTCTTGTTTTAAAACTAAAAGGTTTTTAAATTGCATGGAGGGATTATAATTTAACATGGATTCATTTACGTGTATTAATAAATTGAGATTATAATTAGCTTGTCTTGTATAGAATAGGATTAATAAAAATGATAAAAATAGATAGATTAAAACTGCTTTTCTTGGTTTAATTTGATTAAATAACTGTTTTACGTTTAACATCATTAAAGGGAATTGAATTTTAAATCAGTTATTTTGTCATTATTTTTTCGAAAAGAATTTATATAAAAGATAGTAATAAAAAATTATTAAAATTATATAATTTCAATTGCATTTTTCTTTAATAATGGTTCATTTCTAAACTTATAAAATAATAAAAAACATAAATTGTTTGACATGTTATATTTTTTTTAAAATTGTGATTATTAAAATTTATTTAATAATTGAATGAAATTTTTTCCAGTGTAGGAGTCCCTATGAAACTTCATGAATATCAAGCTAAGCAAATCCTAAGGAAATATGGCGTAAATGTAAGAGATGGAATCGTGGTAGAAAAACCCGAAGATTTAGGTTCTGCCTATGATGCTCTTGGTGGAGGTGTAGTTGCTGTGAAATCTCAAATCCATGCAGGTGGAAGAGGAAAAGGAATCATCTATGATGGAGAAGATCCAAAAACCTCTAACAAAATCATGGAAGGTGGTGTTAAAATTGCG
>JBEQAN010000166.1:0-4082 GCA_041640315.1 Leptospiraceae bacterium | reverse complement strand
TGGACACCAAATACCATCATAGAAGAAAACAAGTCACCTAATAAGGTATTACGATAAAAGGGTATTGCCATTTCGTAGCATAAAATAAAGCCGTTAATATCGTGTGTGTACATTCCACTCCATAACCATACAGCAAAGTTAGTAATCAGAAAAAAGAAGGTACTAGAAGAAAAACTTAAAACCACTAAGCTCATATATTTAGAGATTAAAGATTTACTTTTTTTTAAGTAATTTCCTACTATAGAAGGAAATAATAATCCTATATATACAGAAATCTGAACCATATCTACTTCATACCCCAAAATCCAATTGCTGATAAAAAGAGAGAGGATTACAAAAAGCATGCTGATATGGGTTTTCCACATATAGCTTAAAAATAAAGCAATACCAACAATAGGGGTAAAATTCGGAATATGAGGAACTATACGAGATAATACCGCAATCCCCGTAAATAAGACTAACCACAAATACATTTCTTTGTGTTGTATAAAATGTTCTTTTAAAGTTTTCATTTCTCAACTCCTTTTATAAAATTTATTGAATACATGTATCTTTTTGTTCCCACGAAATAAAACACCATAAAATATAAGTATCTTTATCTAAGTAGATTTGCGAGACACCCTTTTCCGCAAGTTTTCCATCAACAAAAATAAGCCAGTTCTTTTTATTTTTTCCACTACCTTCGTTTTTTATATTTTGAATTTCTTCGATAAAGATCCAATCGTTTTTCCCAGATTCTACAAAATCCAACTGCTGATTTTGTTCTAAATCTAACATAATTTCGTAGATGGATTTTTTTTCTGTATAATTTTTACTAAGCGAAAGGATAATTTGTTCGTTTTTAACATCCATTTTTACTGAATAAGAACTATTTAAATTTTCTTTCCCTACTGGTTCTTTTTTCTCGTTACAAGATAAAAGAAAAATTAAAAAAAATATATAAATAGTTGTATTTATTTTTTTCATAACTTACTCCCTAGTAGGATTTTATCGATTTTGAACATATCTTGCTATAGCTCCATCTATATCTGGCGTTTGATCAATGGAAATAGGATCATAGGTAAGACCTCTACTATTAGCACTGGTAAGACGTAGATATATAAATCCATTTGTAAGAATTTGATTTTTTACTGTTAGATCGCAACCATCGCCGCTTTTGCCAAAATTAGAATCAGATAAATCAAAACCATCCCCACCTGCTTTCTCTCTATCAAAGATATCATCCTCTGTATAAAGCCAGTTATCTTGATTATAGATTACAGGCCAAATTCCAGCAAATCTTAGCCAGTTATTGGGATTTCTTAAACTAGAATCAGTTGTATCTGAACCAATATACCTAGGATTCCAACCACACCAGTTTGTGCCATCATAACTAACTTCTACAATAATAGGTTCCATAAAATGGGAGGTACCACAATTACTTTCTCCTCCATTACAAAAACCATTTTCAAAAATCACAATGTCAATGCCAGCTCCATCTTTTACTTTTTTATTTTCTACTTCTAAAACAATACAGCGTTTATTGGGTTCACAATAATTACTACTTGAGCTTGATTTTAAAGAATAAACATCTAAGGAACCACTTAATTTGCCACACCCACGAATCCCATTGATGGCTTTATTGGGGTCACCGAAACCGGATCCTGTTGCACCGGGTGCTTCTTTAACCTTATTAAAAAGAGCAATATTACTATAATTGACTGGAGTTTTTGTATCTGGACTACAACTATCTGTTGTTGAGTCTGTTGTTGAGAAAGAGGATTTCGAAGTGTTAGAACCCAATAAAACAAAAAGAGCACTATTATCCTTTGAGGTATTTGTACACTGAACAACCATTAAGAAAAGACAGGAGCTTAAGAAAGCTCCCATCAATTTTTTTAATTTTTTGATTATATCCCACATATTTTTCAAAAATTTATTTTAATCTAGTTTCACATCAAAACGTGTCCAATTGGAAATACCACATGAATTATTTGCTTCTGGATTATTTGCATTTGGTGTATATGGATCCTGCTCTGCTTCTTCTAAAGAACCTTTGTTATATACTGCTTCGCAATAATAAAATTTGTCGTTGTACTTTGTCCAGTGGATACGAGAGTAACATGGGACAAAAAATTCACCACCGATTTGGTTTCCATTACAATCGATTTGATAAATACCAAAAATTGGTTCATAAATAGACTTTACAATTAAAGTTTTTGTATTATTGTCAAATTTTACGATATAACGAAAAGAGTATCCATCAAAAAAATATCCTTCTGAACCTGTTATAGCTTTTTTTTGACCAAATAAGCTATATATTGAAGCTGGACGAGGATCATCTTGACCCGGAGTAAACTTCCATTTTCCATTAATCTCTAAATATTCAGTACTTAATTCATTAATAAGAAGTATATTCTTTAAATCTTCAGAACTATCCTTTTCTTCTTTGAACGGCCCAATACAGTTGACAAATCCCATTAGGCTGATTAAACATACATAAAAAATTAATTTTAAACGCATGGTTTTACCTCCAATGTAAAAAATTTTTTACGTTGGAGGGATTTCTTACAAAGAAAAGAATGACAAAATATGGCTTTTCTTTGCAGAAAGTCCCTCCAGATTCTTCGCTCCAGAGGGACCCCTGCAAACGAGTTGCAGACGGTATGGCAGTTTTACGGGCTTACCATACCGGGGAAGATCTGGCTTATCCCTTTTTTACAAAAGGGAATCACAGTTCCACCGTGAGCGTGGGAATTTCACCCAACTTCCTCCCTCGGAGCTTAGGTACATAAAAAAGCGAATCTCAATTTTAGCAAGTTTTTTTTAACAAAATGAAATAAATCATTTCAAACTAAGAGTAAAAAGTATAAAATTCTCCCTCTAAGAAATAAAAAAATTTTATCTAAAAGATTTTACTAAGGGGGCTTAGGGTTTCTTTAAATTTCTATCGTTTTATTTTGTGTGATGATTCTATCGCATTTTCTAAAAATTTTCGCTCTAAAAGAGAGAATAATATGCTTCAATGAATGATAAAATAGTATTATTTTTAAAATATGATTCCAAAAACAAAATCAAAAAAATCAAATGATATGCCCATTTTTTTCATAAAAAATCAACAAAACGGGTATATCTATTTTTGTGAAAACCGCTCTAAAATTCAAAACCAAAAAAGAACATAGAGTATGTATTCATCTTAAACCAAAACACTTTGCATTTTTAAAACACCTTGCCAATCGACAATTTCAAGGAAATATTTCTGAAACCATTTTATATTTACTCTCTAAATATTTGAAATACCTCTATCGAATCAAAAAAAGCGACATAAAAAGGACTTTAACCATTGACTATCAACCAAAAACAAAGGAATACAAGCGATACTGGATTTTCATCCAACCTACCTTCTGGGGGGAGTTATACCATCTAAGGGTTTCCCTCGGCTATTCCATGAGTTTTCTTTTAAGAATCATGCTGGACTGGGAAATGGAAGAAACCCAACAACCTGATTTGGAAATCATCATTCCACGTCCCAACATCACAGAACCCCCACAACAACCCCATCTATTACATAATTATGCACAAAGTGTTAGGCTTTATCATGTTTCGCGATGGGTATTTTTATATTTAAATGGTTATAGTTAGTTTTTAGGGTGTAATTTTTTATAGAATTTTTACGATTTCATAGGGAATTTTTTTGGTTTTATGTGGATATTGAAGATAAAATATCAATTCTATTTTTTTCTAATTTTTTAAAATCTTCGTATTTTTTTGTTTTAAAATATCAATTACATTGATTCAATTAATTTAACTTTTTTATAAAAAATAAAAAAATTCTAAATTGATAAAAACTTAAAGGTAGTGTACAATTAATTGTGTCTGATCAAAAAAAGATAACCTCCTGTAATTTGAATCATATTTTTGGTATGGAATTATATGAAATTACAGGAGGTTTTAATTATGAACATCTCAAATGAATTATTAAATGATTTATTAGAATTTCTTACTCCATTTGTCAAGCAGGTTTTAGAAAAAATGTTAATAGAAGAAAGAAATATGTATTTGGAAAACAACCCCCATACCAAAGCCAATGGGTTTTATGAAAG
>JBEQAN010000165.1:0-4106 GCA_041640315.1 Leptospiraceae bacterium | reverse complement strand
GAATTTTCCTTTGAACCTGATGATATTTTAATTATTGATCAATACCAAAAAGTTCAAGACTCCCTAAGAGAAAGAGAAGAAAAAAATAGAATTTATTTAAGTGTAAAGGAAATCCAAGATCAATCCTATTTACTAAACGGAACATTCACCATCTATAGACGTTTTATTCCAGAAGAAAAGAGCTTTCGAAAAGAAGAAGAGTATCCTTCTCAATTTCAAATTTTAAAAAATGGAGAATATAAAGTAGAAGAAACATATAAATTTCCTAATATTCACAATATACCAACGTTCCCAGAAAAAGAACCATTACCAGAAACATGGGAAAAGCCAGCAAAAGAAATTATTTATATTCCCAATTTAGATTTAAAAATCATCGTTCCATTTATTGTTCAGTATAAATATGCGGGTACAGAAGAACGAATCTACCAAAATCAAACCATAATGACCCATAAAATTCTTTATGAATATAAACTAAACCATCAAGTTGTACCTGGCAACGGACCCATTAAATTTATTAAAGGTTCTTCTAATGGTATTATCTTTTATTCCACTGATTTAAAAATGCCAATATTTAATGAACAAAATCATTACTATGAATTTATTCTAAAAAATATGGATGTGTTTAAAGAAAGATTTCATATTCAAAGCTGGTATAAAAAAATAAAAAAAGTTAGTAAAAATAAACTTTTAGAGGATTTGAAAACACTTCCCCAAGAAATTCAGATTGAAACAACAGATAAAGGTATTACATTAAATTTAAAAAATATTTTATTTGATTTTAATTCTTACGAATTGAAAGAAGATGCAAAAAAAATCTTAGATACCATCTTTGAAACTTTAAAACAATATCCTGATAGAGAAATCCAAATTTCTGGTCATACCGATAACATAGGCAATGAAGATTACAATAAAATACTTTCAGAAAAAAGAGCGAAGGCAGTTTCTGATTATTTGATTCAAAAAGGATTCAATGAAAACCAAATCTCTTACAAAGGATATGGATCAAGTCATCCTAAGGTTCCAAATGATACAGCAGAAAACCGAAGTAAAAACCGACGTGTAGAAATTTTGATCTTGACAGAATAAAATTTACAAAGATTAAAAATAATACAATGCTACATTTCATAGATAGAATGGTAAGTTTTTTATTTCAAGCTGTAATTTTTATTTACCAAAAAATCATCTCTCCTTTTAAATTATTCCTCTTTGGTCCTACTTGTAGATTTACTCCAACCTGTTCACAATATACATTTGAATCATTTCAAAATTATCCGGTCCCTATCGCATTATATCTCTCTCTAAAGAGAATTTTAAGGTGTCATCCCTTTCACGAAGGAGGTGAAGATCCATTACCTAAGGAAGTTCATATAAAACTTCATAATAAAATTTTTACTTTTCCTTCAAAAAAAATAAAAAATCCTGTTTAATAAAATGAAAAAGTTCGTAGGGCTTTTAATCATTTTTAATTTTCTTTCTTGCGGAAATAATCTTAACACCCCTGTATATCCAGTTTATTCGTTACTACCCGTAGGTTCTCCAGCTATAGTGAATGTAATCCCAGTCGAAATCCAAACTGCAGACAATAAAATCCGAATAGAATTTGACATTCAATATTATGTTACAAACAAAGAAGAGGAATTCATTGGGTATAATTTATATATTTCTACTTCTTCGATTTCACCAGACCTCATTCAGGCTGGTATTGGTATAAATGCTTATTTACCCAACGGAAGAGAGCCAACATATTTTCATACAAAAGAAGAAGCTAGTACCTTCTCCCAAGACATAAAGACTCAAAGAGTTCCCAATTTAAAGCCAGCTCCTTCCGAAATTCCCTTTCAATTATGTGAAAAATATTATTTTCGATTAAAAGCTGTATTACGAAATGGAATTACCTCTGCACCGGGTCCGGAAATTTCTTCCTGTGCTATCTCTAATCAGATTGTTTGCCCAACAAATTCTCCTTGTTATGGATTCTGAAATTATCATTCAAAAACCCGCCCTTTACGTGATAGCAACACCAATTGGGAACCTTAAAGATATTACTATAAGAGCAATAGAGATCCTTAAATTGTGTGATGTTGTTCTTTCGGAAGATACAAGAAAATCGAAAATCATCTTCCAAAAATATGAAATTCATACTCCTTTAAAATCATTTCGAAACAATAATCTAAAAGAAGATATTGCCTATACACTAAAACATTTACAAGAAGAAAAAGCCTTAGGATTTATAACAGATGCGGGAACACCAAATATTTCTGATCCTGGTTCACATCTCATACGAGCCATAAGAGAAAAACTTCCAAGCATTCCCATCATTCCCATCCCAGGTCCATCAGCACTCTCTACTGTTTTAAGTATAACCGGCTGGCAAACTAATCCATGTCTTTTTTTAGGATTCTTAAGTAATAAAAAAAATAAAAGAATAGAAGCATTAAAACGCTATCAATCCTTTGAAGGTTGTATTGTAATTTATGAATCTGTACATAGAATTCTTCACTTACTAGAAGAGATCTTTAGTATTTTTCCCGAAAGACAACTCCTACTAGCAAGAGAAATGACCAAAAAATTTGAAGAATACATTTTAATGAACCAACATGATTATAAAGAAAAAATCAGTTCTATGAAATTAAAAGGGGAATTTACAATTGTAATCTCACCATTAGTTTAAATTATTATTCAGTTGCCATTTTTGTATATTAAAAAAAATTGTATTAATTTATAAAAAAATGTTTATTCACAATAGAATTAAACCGATAAAATAGATGAGGTAAAAATAAAATGAATATCGATAAAGTAGGTGGTATAAGTCCTATTTATGAACCTAAAAAACCCAACAAAGTAAGCAATGTAGAACCTATAACATCTAAACAAGATAAAATTGAAATATCAGAAGAAGCAAGAATCCAACATTTATTAAATATTATAAAAGAAACTTCTAATTTTCTTGAACCAGAGAGGGCAGAACAAATCAAACAAATTAAACAAAAACTAAAAGAAGGTTTTTATGATAATTTATCAGAAGAAATTCTAAATAAAATTGCAGATAACCTATACGAGAGTTCCTTAGATATGCTAAAACAACAAATTTTACGTAAAAAATGATACCCCTTAATGATAGGGGTATTAAATTTTATACTTTTCTACTTCCTCTATAACCTTCTTCGCTATGGTATCGTAAGCTTCTTTGATTTTGGGATTTATACCTTCCTGTAATAATATTGGTTTACCTTCTTCTCCAGCTTCCATAATTTTTGTTTCTAAAGGAATTGAACCAAAGAAGGGAACTCTATACTGATTTGCAAAACGTTTTCCTCCCTCTTTAGAAAAGATATAGGATGATTTCCCACAATGTGGACAAATAAATTCTGACATGTTTTCTATAATGCCAAGAACGGGGATTTTTACTTGTTGAAACATCGTCAAAGCTCTACTTGCATCTTGAATTGCTACATTTTGTGGGGTTGTTACAACAATAGCCCCATCCACCTCAACAAACTGTGATAGAGATAGTTGAATATCTCCAGTTCCGGGTGGTAAATCAATAAGAAGAAAATCTAACTCTCCCCATAAAACTTCAAACAAGAATTGTTCAATCGCCTTACCAAGCATCGGTCCTCGCCAAATCACAGCTTGTCCAGGTTCGAGTAAAAAAGAAAAGGACATAATTTTTATTCCGTATTTTTCTACTGGAATAACTTTATGTCTTCCATCTCCATACAATTGTACTTTTCCCTCAAATCCAAAAAGTTTTCCTATGGAAGGTCCATAAACATCTGCATCGATAATTCC
Source organism: Leptospiraceae bacterium (assembly GCA_041640315.1). GTDB lineage: Bacteria > Spirochaetota > Leptospiria > Leptospirales > Leptonemataceae > SKYB61. The sequence goes on along the minus strand of JBEQAN010000165.1, from coordinate 314 downwards.
TACCTTAAAACCTTTATTCATAAAAGCTACAGCTAAATTTGCAGTTACAGTTGATTTACCAACTCCACCTTTTCCAGAACCAATAAGAACAATATTTTTTATTCCACGAATTCTATTTCCTATATCTTCGGGCTTAATACTTTCATCTACAGTAAAGCGAATTTTATATCCAGAGGGTAAACCTTGTTTATTCAGTAATCCGCGAAGTTGTGATTCAATTGCTATTTGTACTTTTCTATCGTTGTCGGGAGATTTCAAATAAATCTTTAACTTTCCATCTTCTTCAACTACCTTATCAAACATTCCAATTTCAT
>JBEQAN010000164.1:0-4110 GCA_041640315.1 Leptospiraceae bacterium | reverse complement strand
GAATTAAAAAACAAATCAGTCAGGTATTAAAAATAATTTTTCATTATGATACTTTCTAAAAAAATGGTATTGTGCTTGCTGTAAGAGTTATACCTTGTCTTGATATCAAAGATGGCCGTGTTGTAAAAGGGATTAATTTTGTTAATTTAAGAGATGCAGGGGATCCAGTAGAAAATGCAAAAATTTATGAAGAACAAGGTGCGGATGAATTAACATTTTTAGATATTACAGCAAGTTCTGAACGTAGAAAAATTGTTAGACATCTTGTAGAAAAAATCGCAAATGAAATTTTTATCCCTTTTTCCGTAGGTGGTGGCATAAGGAGTGTAAGTGATGTGGAAAATATTTTAATGGGAGGGGCAGATAAAGTTTCAATCAATACCGCTGCCTTTCAAGATCCCAATCTCCTTTATGAATCAGCAAAAATCTTTGGAAGTCAATGTATTATATGTGCTATAGATGCAAAATGGAATCCCAAGATGAATGATTACGAAGTATATTTACATGGGGGTAGAACCCCCACGGGATTCTCTGCGATTGAATGGGCTAAAATTGTAGAAGACAGAGGAGCTGGAGAAATTCTTCTTACAAGTATGGATGCAGATGGTACAAAACAAGGCTATGAACTTAATTTAACAAAAAAAGTAGTAGATGTTACAACTGTTCCCGTAATTGCCTCTGGTGGTGCTGGGGCTTTACACCATTTTGTAGAAGTCATAAAATATGCCAATGCAAGTGCTGTTCTTGCTGCATCGATTTTTCATTTTAAAGAATTTACTATAACACAAGTAAAAGAAGAACTCATAAAGCATAATATACCAACTCGTACAACAGTTCAGAATATAATTGGATAAACGTAATTTTTAATTAAAATTAGGAGTTTATAAAATGGAATTTTTGAATGAATTACAAAAAATTTTACTGGATAGAAAAAAAAACCTTCCACAAGGCTCATATACAGCTCGACTTTTTCAAGAAGGAGAAGATAGTATTCTAAAAAAAATTATAGAAGAAGCGGGAGAAGTTCTCCTTGCTTTTAAAAGTGGAGCTAAGAAAGACATCATCCATGAATCTGCAGATTTAATCTTTCATTTATTAGTTGCTTTAGTGGAAAAAGATATTTCCTTAGAGGAAGTAGTTGAAGAATTAAAAAGAAGGCATAAATCATGATGGTAAAAAATAGTTTTTTAAGTACTTCCACAGAACGGGAGTTTTTTGGCAAAAAGATTGGCGGTAAAAATCCCTTTTTTTTAATTGCTGGTCCCTGTGTAATTGAATCAAAAGATTTACTTGGTAGGGTATGCGAAAAAATCAAAAAAGTAACAGAGGAATTGAATATTGTTTACATTTTTAAATCGAGCTTCGATAAAGCAAATCGAACCTCTTTAAATAGCAAAAGAGGATTGGGACTTGAAGAGGGACTAAAATTACTTGAATGGGTTAAGAAAGAATTTAATGTACCAGTCTTAACAGATGTACACGAAACACATCAAGTGCGAGCAGTTTCTGAAGTGGTAGATGTTTTGCAAATTCCAGCTTTTTTGTGTAGACAAACGGATTTAGTGGTAGAATGTGCGAAAACAAATAAGTGGATTAACGTAAAAAAAGGTCAATTCTTAGCTCCTTGGGATGTAAAATCAATTCAAGAAAAAGTGTATCATACGGGAAATACTAAGTTATTATTAACAGAGCGGGGTGTTTCTTTTGGTTATAATAACTTAGTTTTTGATCCTCGTTCTATTCCAATTATGCATAGTTTTGATCTTCCTGTTGTTTTTGATGGAACACATAGTACCCAACTTCCCGGGGGGATGGGACATCAAAGTGGTGGAAATCGAGAATTAGCACCTTTTTTAATGAAATCAGCTGTATCTATTGGGATTGAAGGTTTATTTATGGAAGTTCATCCAGAACCAGAAAAAGCATGGTCAGATTCTGCAACCCAATATTGGCTCGATAAAACTCCAGATTTATTGAAACATTTATATGAACTGGATAGACTTATTAAAAGTTAATGGAATTTTTCTTTTGTTGTTCATTAGTTGTGGTGAAAATTATAAAATTCTAAAGGAAGAATCGAAGGAACCTTATGCTAGTTTAAGATTTTCGAACTTTAAAAGAATGGAATTTAAAGGGATTGGAACTATAAAATGGGAATTAGCCGCAGAGGAAGCATATTTTTATCAAGAAGAAAAAACTAATGAACTTCAAAAGATTGTTGTATATAATTTTAAGTTTAATCAAATTATACCTGAACCATCAATCATAAAAGCTGACAAAGCTAGCATAGACTATCAAAATGAAATCATGAAATTAGAAGGAAATGCGGAATATCAAGATAAAGAAATTTTTTTAAAATCAAATTACTTAGAATATAACATGAAAGATGAAATATTAAATACTATCGAAAAGGTCACAATAAAAAGAAGAGATTCAGAACTAGATTGTTTAAATGGTTTTTACTATAATAAGTTAGAAAAAATTCAAATTTGTCGGAAACCATTCGGTAAATATATCCAACAAAATAGAAAAAAAGAAAAAAATAACCAAAATGATTTCTTTTTTTAGATTATTCATAAAATTTATAATATTCACTAACTTATTTTTTTGTTTGACTTACGAAAATAAATTAGAAAAGAAATTTATACCTTATGAACAAATAGAGCAAATTGAAATTGAAAGTATTAATCCAACCAATTTGATCCAACTCCAAAAAGATACAAAAATAAGAAAAGGAATTGTAACATATTATTATGCAGATGAATTGATTCGAAAAAAAATTCAGTGGAAAAATAAAGAAGATTACGAAATTCAATTAAAAGGAAATGCGGTCATTATACATGAAAAAACAAAAATTTTTGCTCCCTTCATAGTGATAGATCCAGAGAATAATGCTAAGATTAAAGGTAAAATTACTGTAATTGAAGAGGAACAGGGTATTTCTCTTACTGCAATTGATGGAGAATATAGTCGAAGTGAAGAAAAAATAAGAATTGCCAACCAACCTTATATGCAGTTAAGGACGGGTAATGATACCATCTTAGTCGTAACTAATGAAATCACACGCGATATTGCAAAAGGAGAAATTATCTTTAAGGAATATATAAAAATGTTTGGGAATGATTGGACTTTGTTTGGGGATGAAAGTATATATTACGATAAGACGAAAACCTTTGTTGTCCCGAACTATCCCGTGATTCTTGGAAAAGACATATATCTCTCTGGTGAGAAAATTTTATATGAAAGTAATCAACAGAAAATTGTTATAGATAATGAACCTATTGTGTTTTTAAATATTACTAATTCCCATATAGAAGATAACACAAAGAAAAAGAATAAAACCCCAAAAGAACATAAAAAAGAATTAATGACTATTCATGCTTCCACTATAGAATATGTTCTAAAAAAAGACGAAAGAAAAGGAATAATAAAAGGAAATGTAAAAATGGAATCTGAAACCAAAAAGATTTATGGAGAAGAGTTTCTTATATATGGAAATGAGTTAGAAAAATTAGAGTCTAAACAAAAGGTTTCTATTGAAGATCGTAAAGAAAACTTTTATTTAGAATCAAACTATATGTTGTATGATTTAAAAGAACGAAAACTCTATTTAAAAAATCGGCCAAGAATTTTTATTTACAACGATGATTCAAAACAAAACATTAAAGAAGAATTATATGCAGATGTAATTGAAAGAGATTTTAAAAATGAAATTACTATTGCAAAAGGAAGAGTATGGTTTAAAAGAGGAAATGAAATAGCAGAGGCAGAGTATGCGTTAATAGATGATAAAAAAGAAATCATGCAATTGACTGGAAATCCAAAACTAAAAAGAAATGATACAGAAATTCAATGTAAAAGAATTGATGTTTATAAAGATAAAATAGAATTACAAAAAGAAATTGAAATAAACATATATTAACCTATGGAACAGCAACCATTAAAAGTATTTAAAATGCAAAATTTAGTAAAAATCTATAATCGAAGAAGGGTAGTAGATAATGTCTCTTTTTATATAAAACAAAAAGAAATTGTTGGGATTCTCGGTCCAAATGGGGCTGGAAAAACTACTTCTTTTTATATGGCTGTTGGTTTAATTAAACCCGATGC
>JBEQAN010000163.1:0-4112 GCA_041640315.1 Leptospiraceae bacterium | reverse complement strand
TAAATCCTGGTGAATATTCATTAAATTGATAAGGATCGGATTCTAAAACGATGAGATCTGGTTTAATTTGATTTTTTATTATCTTTTCCAAAATAAATAAATAATAAGCAGGTGAGTTTACGGGAACAGAGAAATTAAATAAATCCCATCCTAAATAGTTGTTTCTAAATTCTTTATAATCAACAAACATTAGCCTAGAACTTCCAATTAATACTAAGTTTTTATCTGTTTTCTTCTCATAATTTTCTTTCAACTGTTGCAATAGTTGAGGTTTATACTGATAATATAAAAAAGTAGCATCCTTCTGAGTTAACAGTTGTATCTTTTTAATTAAAAATATCTTATCTAAAACAAAAATGAACAAAAATAATACAACGGGGAAATAAGCTATATAGATTTTATTTTTCATAAATATTTCCTTTTATGGTTTTAAAAATGTAGTTATAAATGATAAAATATAAGATTATTACATTAAGCATCTGGATCCAAGTATAAACAGAATAAAGGGAAAGTAACTCCTTATATTTATAAGATACAACTGTATAAATCCAGATATACATAACTGGTATTATGTATAAAGAATGATGGATTTTAATTTTTTTTAAAGAATAGAGAGTTGCAAAAAAATAAGGAATGATGAGAATCCCATAACTATGATACCAACTAATTCCAGATGTTAATAAAGAAGTAAGAAGTATTAAATATAAATAATAGACAAATATTACTTTTTCATAATTTTTTATATATGCTAAAAATATTGTAACAATGATTAGATTGCCAAGTAAAAGGATATTCATAGTTTGAATTATAACTGGAATCAATTCTAGGGGAATTGATATGAATGTTAAAGGTAAACCATATTGCATTTGTTTTAAATCAGAAAATGGTACGAATAATTTCGATATTGCTGCAGAGATCGTTTGATTATTTGCATAGGGTCTTATTACAGAATATTTTTGATAACTTTTAATAATCAATTCATACCAAGTAGTGAAATATTCCATATTTAATTTCCAACCTACATAAATTGCTGGAAGGAAAATGCCAACCAATATGCCTATCAATATCCCCAAAAGGATCCAATATCGCCTATTTGTAAAATAAATTCCACCAACAAAACCGGGTAAAATTTTTACAATAGTTGCAATACCAAGGATAATACCATTTATTATATCCAAACTTATATTCTTATTATGATTTAAAAAAAAGAGATAGAGAGAAAGACAAGTTAAAAAAATTAATAAAAAACCAATATTTCCATTAGAGATATTTTGATCTAAAAATGGTAGCATAGCAAAAATAGATACTATAATGGAAAAATGTATTTTTCTTTTTGATATTTTATGGAAACTTAATTGTGCAATTTTAAAAAGCAGTTTTATACTAAAATAAAAAAATAATAACTGTAAGATTTGAAATATAAACCCAGATACATTATAAGAAAAGAAAGATAATGGGATTAAGATAAAGGCAAAAAAGGGGGGATATAAAAATGTTCCTATCCCTTTTATTGATTCAAAAATCGTTTCTAAATCTTCTTTTTTTTGTATTTTTTCTTGTATAGTTTCCATAAATTGTTCAATCTTTTCTTTATAATACGGATTACGTTTTTCTTTTAACTCCAAAGAAGCATTATAATAATCCTCAAAATCACTTTTACTTTTATAAAGAGTAATGATGGTGGAATTTTTATGATTCGATATATCGAGAATATTTAAAGAATTTATAAAAAAAAATATAAAAATTACAATATATAGAATCTTTTGATTTTTATATTTTAAAAGCCAAATAAAAATATTTTGTTTTATTCTAACAAGAAATAAAAAAAAATTGTTCTTAAGATCTTTAATCATCAGGAGGATTTTTTTTAAAAATCATAGATAGTCAAATCATTGTTTTATGAAAAGAAATAACATCATACCAGAAGAATTAAAAGATTATTACTTCGATTTACCAGAAGAATTTATTGCAAAGTACCCCATTATACCAAGGGATCATGCAAAATTAATGATTTTAAATCCTCCCTATATAATTCATGACTATTTCTATAACCTTGATTTGCATTTACCAGAAAATTCTATTTTAATTTTCAACGATACAAAAGTTTCTTTTAGAAGGGTTTATCTTTTTCATTCAAGTTATAATACAAAATTTGAAATCTTATTTTTAGATTTATCCTCCAATAATATATGGAAATGTTTAATTCGCAAGGGAAGAAAAATTAAAAAAAATGATATTCTTGAAATTTCTAATTATACATTTAAGCTGGAGTTTAGAGATCAAAACTTTTTTTATCTTAGTTGTTGGTTAAACGGCAAACCTACCTTAACAAATTTAGAAGAGGCAGAAATTTTTTTTCAGAATTATGGACTACCACCCATTCCACCATATTTAAAAAGACAATCAGAAGATTTAGATAAAGAATATTATCAGACAGTTTTTGCGAAAAAAGCTGGAAGTGTCGCTGCCCCTACCGCTTCATTGCATTTTACCAATGAACTATTAGAAAAACTTAAAAAAAAATTTAAAATACTTTATATTAACTTACAAATAGGATATGGCACATTTTCTCCTTTAACAAATAAAGAGTTAATAAATAATGAATTACACGAAGAAGTTTATGAAATTCCAGAGGAAACAGCACAAGCACTAAATGTATATAAAAACTCCCATAACTTAATAGCTGTTGGAACAACTACCTTAAGAGCCTTAGAAGATAATTTTCTAAAACATCATCACTTCAAAAGTGGAAAATTTTCTACAAAGATTTTTATAAAACCACCACAAACTATTCACTCTTGTGATTATCTCATTACGAATTTTCATTTACCTTTATCTTCTCTATTCATGTTAGTCTGTGCCTTTGGTGGAACTGAAAATTTAAAACATGCATATGAATTAGCAAAAGCAAGAAACTATAGATTCTTTAGTTATGGAGATGGAATGATGATAAAAAATATATATAAAACTAATAAAATTAAAATTGACTCTCTTAAATCATAAATATTATAAGCAATTTATGAAAAACATAAATAATTTAAAGAAAATTCAAAACTTAAAGATTCCTCATCTTCATCTTGATGGTTTTCAAAAAAATATATTGAATAATATTTATCTTGAATTTTTTCTAAAAAAAAGTAGAGTCCTCATAACACCAGATTATCAGTTTTATCTAACTGGAGAAACAGGAGACGATGAAATTATAGAAATCGAAAATTTAATTAAACAGAAAGAACTGTTAAAGAAATTAAAAGAATATATTATTTATAACTTAGCTTTATATTCTGCGCTTTTGGAAACAAACTCTTATTTTATAGAAAACAATCAATACTTATTAATTTGTAGATTTGTCAGAATGGAAAATTTAGATGATAACTTTGAATTAAAAATATATACAATTCATCCAGATGAATTACCAAAGAATTATAAGGATAAAATTTATCTCGGAAGAGATTTTGTTAATGTAATAACATTACAAAGAAAATACTTGGGAATATTATCGATTTCAAAAAGTTTAATAGAACAAATCAAAAAATTAGAAAAAAGATTTATTGAATACATTCCTAAGGAAATTTATTCTGAAATAGAAGCAGAATATCTTGAAGAAATCAAAGAATTGATTTTAGAGATAGATGAATTCGCACATGAGATACAAAAAAAATTCCCAGAAGAAATTTCTAAGAAGACATTGAACGAAGAAAAATTGATCGAAATCAATACTAGTTTTAGAAATATCAAGCATATATTAATAGATATAGAAGAAACCGCTAAAGAGCTAGAAGATAAACTATTTAATCTCAATCTCATTAAAGCAACAAAATACATGATCAAATTTAAAAAGGATATTATCAACTATATTCATTATATACTGATAAAAGTCAATGGAAGAATTTCTGATTCCCTTAATCATATCCAAATATAAGAATATCACAATTGGAAGAAGATTTACAGTTGTTAAGTTGTAATTCATATAAAAATATCAAGTTCTTCTTCGAAAATAAGCAGGTTTTTGTAATTCCTCAAAATTAATTTCTAAATAATTGTCTTCTAAATAATTTTTATTTTTATATTGAACTTTATCTTCTGGAGGATAGTAATCTGGTTTTATAACT
>JBEQAN010000162.1:0-4138 GCA_041640315.1 Leptospiraceae bacterium | reverse complement strand
TGTTTGTTTTAATATCTTAGGACAAAACCATCCTTTATCAAATGAATATAGAAAAAAAATGGCTAGATTGTTGTTTTAGTCTAGCCATTTTTTCTAATTAAATTTTAGACTCTTTCCACGATTGTTGCAACTCCCATACCTCCACCAATACAAAGGGTAACAAGCCCATAACGCTTATTTTGTCTTTCTAATTCATCAACAATTGTTCCGAGTAAAATAGCACCAGTTGCCCCTAAGGGATGACCTAAAGCAATAGCACCACCATTCACATTGATTTTTTCTTTAGGTATACCAAGTTGCCTCATCACATAAATCACTACTGCTGCGAAAGCCTCATTGATTTCCCATAAGTCAATGTCATCAACTTTTAGTCCAGCTTTTTGTAATGCTTTTTGTGATGCGGGAACTGGTCCTGTTAACATAATTGTAGGTTCTGTAGCAGATACAGCATTGGAAATAATTCTTGCTCTTGGTTTTAGATGATATTTTTTTACCGCATCTTCACTTGCAAGAAGTACTGCACCTGCGCCATCTACCACTCCCGAAGAATTGCCGAGAGTATGAATATGATTAATTTTACCTACCTGTGGATATGTTTTTAATGCTATTGCATCTAATTCTTTCTCACCAATAGTCTTGAATGCGGGTGGTAATTCTGATAAAAATTCAAAGGTATTTTCTATCCTTGGATGTTCATCGAGTTCTACTTTACCGTTATTTGCGGAAGGAACTGGAATAATACTTTTTTTAAAATATCCATTTTGAATAGCATGATGAGCTTTTTTTTGACTTTCTTCTGCAAAGCGATCTGCTTCTTCTCGTGTAATGTTATAGATAGTAGCTATTAAGTCAGCGGAAATTCCTTGTGGCACAAGATTAAAGTTGTTTCTTAGTGTTTCATTGCCAACATTCAAATCTAAGCCTTCAATATCATCTCCCATTTTCACTCTACTCATGGATTCCACACCACCTGCAATCACAATATCCATCATTCCAGCACCTATCATAGCGGATGCATTTTGGATCGCTTGTAAACCTGATCCACAAAAACGGTTTAGGGTATAACCAGGGATTGATATAGGAAGCCCAGAGGCTAAGACTGCATTTCTAGCGATACATGCTCCTTGTTCCCCAACTTGTGTGACACAACCAAGGATTACATCTTCAATCAATTCTGGATCGATGGGATTTCTTTCATGAAGAGCCCTTAGAGTATATGCCGCAAGATCAACTGGATGAATATGTGCTAAGGCACCACGTTTTTTCCCTTTCCCTCTTGGGGTTCTAACTGCATCAATGATGTATACTGGATTCATATAAGCTCCTTTGGATTTTTAAAAAATTGATTTATAAGTCAATTTTTATATCTTAGAGATAAATTCAAGTCATTTTGATAAAAAATAGTTGTCAAAATAGTGTAATTATTCTAAATAGTCATGGAGCTATAATTGGAATTATTATGCCTCAGACAAATTCAAAAAGTAAAAAAAGTAAAAATTTAAAATCCAAAAAAGAAACTAAAGCAAAAAATAAAAACCTCGAAAAAACAAGTGAATTAGAAAATAAAAAACTTGTAAAAAATGATACAAGTCAGCCCAAAGAGAAAGATAAGGAGGAAACTAAGAAAAAATTAGAGAATGAAAAGCTAGTTTTTCAAGTCAATGATTATATTGTTTATCCATCCCAAGGTATAGGAAAGATTGTAAGTATTGAACCTATAAAGATAATGAATCAAAAAAAACTTTATTATATCATACAAATTTTTGATAAAAATTTAACTATTAAAATTCCTGTAGAAAATGTAGAAAGTACAGGGATTCGACCTATTATTAAAAAAAATGATGTAAAAAAAGTACTGAAGATCTTAGAACAAGAACAGGATCAATTAGAAGAAGATTGGAAGATAAGATATCAAAATAATCTTAATAAAATTAAATCTGGTAATATTTTTGAGATTGCTGAGGTATGTAGAAATTTATACAAAAGAGCAAGAGATAAAGAATTATCTTTAATGGAAAGAAGACTCTATGAAACTGCTTATGCCTTGGTTACGGGAGAGATTTCTTATGCAAAGGGAATTACCTTAGAAGAATCTAAAAACTTAGTATCTGAATTACTTTCAAAACAATAGTCGGGGCTTAATAGATTCCAATAGCTCCTAAAAAAATTTAGGAGTTCAATGATGATTTCATTAATACTTATCCCCCTTGTGATTGGTTTGTTATTTTTTGGAATTATATATTTGTTAAATCAGAGTATACTACTTTCTGTTACCACTGGTGTTGTTTCCACGATTGTAGCTTTTATTTTTTCCCTAATCAATAAAAAATTTAATAAAGAACAAAAAAGAAAAATTGTTTTTATTTTTTTAGGGATGGGAATGGGAATCTTATTCTTAAATCTTATTTTCAATTTCCTGCAAGAAGTAGCATCTGAGTATATTGAGATTTTGAAACATTGGGAATTATTGCTATTTAGCATTTTTATTCTCATAGGTGCTTTTGTTGGGAATTTTTATGGAACCTTACAACCTGGTAGTTTGGTTTCGTCCTCTGAATATAGTAATGAAAAGTCCACTGTATCTGATAAAATATTGGATTCTTCTGTTATAATAGATGGAAGAATTTTAAAAATAGCAAAGACAAATTTTATAGAGGGAGCTTTAATTATACCCAATTTTGTTCTTAGAGAAATTCAGTTAATTAGTGATTCTGCTGATCCTATCAAGCGAAATAGAGGAAGACGTGGATTAGATATGTTAAATGAATTACAACAGTTAAATAATGTAAAAGTTAAAATTAGTTATATAGACTATCAAGACATTAGAGATGTTGATTCTAAATTAATTCAATTAGCAAGAGATATCAATGGGAAGTTAATTACTAATGATTTTAATTTAGAAAAGGTGGCTGAAGTTCAAGGTGTGCAGGTATTAAATCTAAATGCTTTAACAGAAGCTCTTAGACCTATTGTTTTACCAGGGGAAGAGTTAAGAATTCAAGTAGTGAAGGAAGGGAAAGATGAAAATCAAGGAATTGGTTATTTGGATGATGGTACGATGGTGGTAGTAGAAGATGGAAGAGAATTAATCAATAAATTAGTTCGAGTCAGTGTTACTTCAATTATACAAACCGCAGCGGGGAAAATGATCTTTACAAAAGCTTTAGGTGCAGTACCAGAGGATGAAGTACAGTATTCATCTGATAAAGAGAATAAAAACAAAAAACCAAAGGAGAATTTTTTAAAAAAGAATCGACGTTAACTTAGATTCCGATTAAGGTTTATTCCTTAATCGGGGTTCCCTCTCTATTTAATCATCCTTCATATTTTCTAAGATTGCAATGTCTTGAACTTGATCTTCATCTTTCGATATATCAATCAGTTTAACTCCAGAAGTATTTCTACCTTGTATTGAGATTTCATTAACGGAGATTCGAATTAAATTTCCACTTGATAAGATGATAAATGAATCATCATCTTGATTTGTCATTGCAATACATGCGGGATGTCCTGTTTTCTCTGAAATTTTAAAATAGGTCATACCTTTTCCGCCTCTACCTTTTACTGGAAATTGATTTATATCCATTAATTTCCCATAACCATTTTCTGATACTGCTAATAAGTATTTTTTATTTCTTATTACATCCATTCCAATTACTTCATCTCCCTCTTCAAGCTTGATACCAATAATTCCAGCTGCATTTCTGCCTTGACTTCTCATTTTACCAATGTTTGTTCTAAGAGCTAAACCATTTTTTGTTGCAATAATAATGTCATCTTGAGGATTTACGATTTGAACTTTAACAAGTTTATCTTCTTTTCGAAGATTGATAGCTATAATACCATTCTTTTTGGAATTTTTAAATAATTCGAGATCAGATTTTTTTAGTATTCCTTCTTTACTAATCATTATAATAGCTTGGTTTTTTGTAAAATCTTCAATCGCACAAACTGTGGTTATGTATTCATCCTGAGCTAAATTTAAAATAGCTTTAAGAGATTTCCCTCTTGCATCTTTGGAAGCTTCTGGAATTTCATGGACTTTTATGCTAAATATTTTTCCTTTGTTAGAAAATAGAAGTAATGTATCATGAGTAGAAGCATATGATAAAATCTTTATGGTATCTTCTTTTTTTAA
>JBEQAN010000161.1:0-4151 GCA_041640315.1 Leptospiraceae bacterium | reverse complement strand
AATGTTTCAAAAAGTTTTTTTATCTCTTGATTAAAATGTGCTTCTTCTATTATGATTAAATCTCTAATATCGCACCATTCTTTTAATAAATTTTTTAATGGGATTGATTTTAAAATCCAGTTTTTAATACCCACAATACTCTTTATCCTTTATAATAATTTTCTACCTGTTCAAATGCATTCTGAATTCTTTTAGACAAAGCAGATAAAATTTTTAAAGCCCATCTCGGATGAGTCTTAAAAATTTTCTCAAAATTTTCTGGTGTTAGAACCAAAATTTTACAAGGAGTTGCAGCAACAAGGGTAGCAGATCTAGGTTCCCCATCAAGTAGTGCCATTTCTCCAAAAATTTCGCCTGGACCTAAGGTAGCCAATACCTTATATTTTTTGCTAGAGTGTAATTTTTCTGCAACCACTACTTTGCCCGATATAATTAAATAAACATCTTTACCATAATCCCCTTCTTTGATTATGACAGTTTTAGGTTCATAGGTTTTACCATATTTGAAAAACAATTCATTAGTGATGGCTTGCTCACCTTCAAAACCAAATTTCATTAAATCATAATCATGTTCTGGGATCTTCATAAAACCTTCTTAAAAAATTTAAATTTATTTTGGTAATAATTTTATACGTTGATTGACCTTTCTCAACATTTGACTTAAACTTTTAATAACTCTCAATGAGATTTGAATATTGGAAATCAATAATCGTTCAAACATAATTTTATCAAATCCAAGTAATTCTACATCTGTAAGTGCTTCCGCTTCTGTAATTCTAATTTTATTATTATAAATTTCCAAAACACCAAAGATATCCCCTTCTTTAAGAAAAAATTCATCTTTAACAAGAGGGGTGTACTTTTTTCTTATGACCACTTCTCCTTTTAGAATCAAATACACTTTTATATCCCCCAAATAACTTTTTTCTTCGTATATTTTTTGTCCTTTTGAAAATTTAAATAACTTTGATTCTTTTTTTATCTCTTCTAAATTCATATTTTTTCTAAAAATGTAAGTTATTGACTTTTCAATTACAATATAAAACGACATCACAATTTATTCAACCATATTTTATTATTTACTTTACTTATATAACCCCAAAAAAAACTTAGGTATCAATGCCCAAAAAATTTCCTACATTCGATGAGTGTTATAGTGCGATTCCCAAGATAAAAAGACCAGAACATTTCTTGAGTTTTTGGGAAGAAGAAATCATAAAAATAAAGAAAAAACCCTTAGAACCTGTTTCTAAATTAATCTTAAGGAAGTCCCTTACAAAAGGTAATCTTTATGATATCCAATTTAGAGGTCATCAAGAAAATATTATAGAAGGTTTTTTGAATATTCCCAGAAAATTAAAAAAAGTTCCCTTAGTAATTTCCATCCATGATTATTGGGAAAAATTTGAAAGAATTGAAGAAATTAATAACACCCTAATCGAAAAAGGGATTGCACATCTTCATTTATACCTACACAAACGGGACTTCTATACACAACAAAATTTTAAACAAAACGAAAATACAGAAAAACAAGAATATAAATTCCCTCCAATATTTTTAGAAACCTTTAAACAACCTTTTAGATACGATTATGGTGTTTTTTTAATTCTTGATGTATTAAGAAGTATAGATTTTATAAGGTTAAACAAAAGCATTAGACATGATAAATTGGGAATTTATGGACGTGGATTAGGTGCAAATTTAGCAGTTTTCGCAGCTGCATTTCGTCCAGAATCCGTGAAAGTATTATCCCTTGAAAGAATTAGTCCAGTATGGTTCGAATATTATATCAAATATAGCAATTCACAATTAGCAAAAGAATATCAAAAAATTATTCAATTAAAAAAATTAAAAAAAGATGACCCATCTTCATATCAATTTATGAATGATCCTATTTTTATTGCTGATGATATTAAAATCCCCGTACTTATGAGCGTTGGGCTTGAGGATGAAATCCATCCTGCTTTTTGTGCTTTTGGATTTTTTAATTTACTGAAATGTGACAAAAATATACAAATTTTCACAGACGAAAAACAAGATCCCATGAAAATTAAAGAGCAAAGTGCTTCTTTAAACTTTTTAATTGAACATTTGAGTGAAGATTAAATTTTCTTATAAATTTTTTCTCATTCTTTTACTAGAAGGTAAAATCCCTAATTCCTTTCTATATTTTGCTATTGTTCTTCGAGATATTTTTATTCCTTTATTTAAAAGTATTTGTAAAATTTCTTGGTCTTTTAAAGGAATAGTTTTATCCTCGTTTTCGACAATTTTTAAGATGAGTCTTTTTACTTCATCAATAGTGATAGAATCATCAGTATGTATGTTTCTTAAACCTCTTCGAAAAAAGTATTTTAGTTCATAGATTCCCCATTTTGTATATACATATTTATGAGTCGTGATTCTAGAAACGGTAGATTCATGAACACCAATATCCTCTGCTACATCTTTTAATTTCAATGCATGTAAATTTTTCCCTGTAATAAAAAAATCTTTTTGGAAATTTACAATCGATTTTGTAACATTTAATAAAGTTTCATTACGTTGTTGAATGGCATAAATTAAGTATTGAGCATTATAATATTTTTTTCTTAACTCTGCTAATTCTTCTTTAGATAACGTTTTTTCTTGCTGTACTTGTTTAATATAATCTTTATTAAATTCAATCCGATTTAATGTTTTATCATTTAATACTACTTCTATTTTATGTTCATTAGAACCTTCTTGTTCTTGAACAAATACATATACATCTGGTTGTATATATACAGTTGTATCTTTTGCATATTGTCTACCCGGGAATGGATTGAGTGTTCGTATTAATGATAAAATTTGGTTTAATTTATTATCATTAAAACCCGTTTTTTGTTTTATCGCTGTAAAATCTTTTTGTTCTAACTCACTCTCAAAATTAGATAAAAGAAGTATTGCATCTTTCGATTCTGGAATTTCTGTTTTTAACTCAAGCTGAAAAATTAATGATTCCATATAGTTTATGGCACAACATCCATAGGGATCTAAACTTGCTAACTTTTTTCTAAGATTATAAATTTCTTCTGCACTCAAGCCAAATGGCTTTAGTAAATACTCTGGATCTTGCGATAAAAATCCATTTTCATCAAGAGCGGTTAATAGAATTTTTGCAGCATCTATTTCTTTTTCACTTAACTGAAGTTGATCGAGTTGTTCCAATAAATGGGAATACAAAGTCTTTGCATTATCCGCAATATTTTCAATGGCTTTTTGTTTTTTTTCTGTTGCTTCTATATCAGTGTATTGATCCAACCAAGCAAAGGGAATAAATTCTTTCTTTTTAATTTTTAAAAATGGGTTTTCTTTTGATTCTTCAATCAGTTTTTCTTCTAACTCTTGTTGGGAATATTGCATTAACTCTATGGATTGTTTTAAACTTTGGCTTAATATTAATTTTTGTAATTGTTTTTGCTCTAGTCTTTGCTTCATTTTTTATAAATTTTATAAAGTAAAATCTTCACCTAAATATATTTCTTTTATCTTTGGATCATGAATGAGTTCATGAGTATTACCAGATTTTAATATCTGTCCAGAATACATGATATATGCTCTATCGGTAATCTTAAGGGTTTCTCTTACATTATGGTCAGTAATCAAAATCCCCAGTCCTCTTTCTTTCAAATGAAAGATCAGATTTTGAATGTCTTTCACTGCGATAGGATCCACTCCAGCAAATGGTTCATCAAGTAAGATAAAATCGGGATTTGTTGCTAGTGCTCTTGCTATTTCACATCTTCGCCTTTCACCTCCAGAGAGTGTATAACCCTTTTGATGTTGTACTTGTTCTAAATGAAGTTCTTTTAATAGTTCATCTGTTTTATTTTTTATGTAGTGCCAATCCCTATAATGCATTTCAAGAACAGCTTCTATGTTTTGTCGGACAGTTAACTTTCGAAAGATAGAAGGTTCTTGTGCAAGATAGCCAATTCCTTCTCTAGCCTTCTTATACATTGGCATATCTGTAATGTCTCTGTCATTAATATAGACATTACCGGCATCGGGTTTAATTAAACCAACAGCCATATAAAAAGAAGTAGTTTTTCCAGCCCCATTTGGACCGAGAATCCCAACAATTTCTTTTTGTTTTATATAAAAAGAGACATTATCTACTACCCTTCTTC
>JBEQAN010000160.1:0-4151 GCA_041640315.1 Leptospiraceae bacterium | reverse complement strand
TATCTACTTTAAATATCATAACGACTCTATCAAAAAATATTGGAATTGGCTACTACTTTATTTCGATTGGGAAAATACTTATCATGCCTCTTTAAATGAAAATACAAATCCAACTCAATCTCTTACTCAATATACAAAAAAAAATAACGAAATCTTAGCTACTCAATCCAACTCCTCTAATAAAATATCTATTACTACTAAAGGTCATCTTCTATTCCCTCTTTGGTATTATAATAATTTCAACGCTAATAATCCTGATGAAAAACATTATGTTTTCTTATCTCCTATCTACTTTAAATATCATAACGACTCTATCAAAAAATATTGGAATTGGCTACTACTTTATTTCGATTGGGAAAATACTTATCATGCCTCTTTAAATGAAAATACAAATCCAACTCAATCTCTTACTTATCCTAATATCACCTATACTCAATATACAAACAAAAATAACGAAATCTTAGCTACTCAATCCAACTCCTCTAATAAAATATCTATTACTACTAAAGGTCATCTTCTATTCCCTCTTTGGTATTATAATAATTTCAACGCTAATAATCCTGATGTGAAACATTCTATTACAATTTCTCCTATTTATTTTCATTACCAAAATAGCAAAGAAAATAAAAACTATTTATGGTCATTAATAATCTATTATGAATGGGAAACTCCTAAAAGCGAAGGTAGCATTTTTTTTCCATTTCGTTTTTATTATAAAGATAACAGAAAAACTTGGGATTTATGGGTTGCTTATAACATTAGTTCTAACAAAGCATTTATAAAAAATAACTCTTTATATATAGATGTAGATCATAGTATTTTATATAATGCATTTCGCTATTCTACGAGGGAAAAAATCCCACTAGATAAATCAAAAATACCTAATATTAATCTTTTTTCAAACCTCAAAAAAAACGAAAACAATCAGGATGAATCTGAATCAGAAAATAAGGCTCCTAAAATAATAAAAAATAATGATCCTTTCGATAGAGATCTATCTGATACCTATACTTCCTGGACAATTTTATTTGGTTGGATTAGATATATTGATTCCTATAGTTATGTAAATAATAGCATGGATAATCAAAGAAATTCAGTAAAAGTATTATCAGACAATAATACATTGAAAAAAATTGAAGACACAAGAAATGATCAAGAAAAACTTGAACATTGGAAACATTTTAGAGTATTACCATTCTACTGGTTAAGTTGGCAACCAGAATCTAATAATGAAGTTAATTTCATATTTGCTGTGGGCTTATGGTATGAAGATGAAAAACAAGGAAAACCAATTAAATACAATGCATTTTTCCCTTTATTTATTCCATTATATGGATACTTTCAAGAAGATAAGGATTATACGAAATTTATTTTTTTAAACTTTTATATTCAAAGCTATGAAGATCAAAATCATCTTGAAGAAACTTCTTATTTTTGGCCTTTCTCTAAACTCTATAAAAGTGATACTGACAGTGGTTGGTATGTTTTCCCTGTTTTCTCTTATAAAAAAACTATCCTCTCTCAACAAAATAAACAAACAGAAACAGAAAGACATTTCTCTTTATTTCATTATTATAAAAAAAGCACAACAAAATTCAATAACGAAATCCAAGAAAATACCAAGTTCTGGTTTTTATTGTATTGGAATTCAAAACAAATTGATAGCAACAAATATAATGAATTTTCTATGATTTTTCCTTTCTATGTACGTTCTCAAAACAATAAGGATTATAACGTTTATTATCTAAACTTTTATATCCAAAGTTATAAAGATCAAAATCATCTTAAAGAAACTTCTTATTTTTGGCCTTTCTCTAAATTCTATAAAAGTGATACTGACAGTGGTTGGTACGTTTTCCCTTTTTTCTCTTATAAAAAAACTATCCTCTCTCAACAAAATAAACAAGCAGAAACAGAAAAACATTTCTCTTTATTTTATTATTATAAAAAAAGCACAACAAAATTCAATAACGAAATCCAAGAAAATACCAAGTCCTGGTTTTTATTGTATTGGAATTCAAAACAAATTGATAGCAACAAATATAATGAATTTTCTATGATTTTTCCTTTCTACTTTAGCTCTCAAAATAAATACCAAGATCAACAAAAATCTGAATATTATACTGAATGGCATAATTTTTTTATTTTATTCCAGTGGAATAATTATTATGATCAAAATACTCACTCTCCTAAATTCGATTCCTTTATCGCTTTCCCTGTATTTCGTTGGGATAACAGAAACTGCGATGATGTATCATTAAACCTAATTCGTTACTGTTCCAATGAAAACTATGGTCGACTCTTCCCTTTTATTTGGTACAAAAAGAACCATTATAATGCTTTTATTCCAATATATTCAATGTATTATGAAAATAATCAATTTGATACATTATATATTTATCCTTTATTAACTAAATATAAAGATTCTAAAGATTTCAATTTGATGCTTTATTTGTTAGGACACAGGAAATATTATTCAGAAAATTATTATCATTATAATATAACACCCCTATACTGGGCTTTTAGAACTAATAATAATAATTTTAAATTATTTCTTCCTATTTTTTCATATAGCGAAAATTTTTCTCCACAAAATGGTGCTTTGAAAAACAAAGCTTTACTTATTTTCCCTACTTTAGGTTATCGATATGAAAATCAATATAATAAAAAAATCTTGCACTGTCAATTAGCTTGTTTGATATATTGGGGAAGTGAAAATCAAACAGAAGATATTGATCGAGTTCTTCTTGGTATCATATATTATAAAGACTATAATAAGATAAATAAATCCAAAAAAATATTTATACTCGGTTACTTTTTATTTTGGTATGAAGATAATCCCAAAGAAGAAATTGAACGATTTTTAATTCTTGGTACAGGATACGAAAAACAAAGGAATAAATCATCTATAAGAATTTTAGGCTTTAAATTTTAAATGTTTTTAGTTGGGTTCTTTCCAAATTAATACACCTTGTTTTACATTTAATATTTTTTTATATTGCTCTTTTTCTTCAGGGGTTAAAATCAAAAAACGTATTTTTCGGTTTAAGATGTTTTCGGCTTTTTTTATCAGTTGAAATAAATATACTTCGTCAATTTTACCAACAAGTACAATGTCAATAACTCCTGAATCAATTCCCTTTGCATAATCACCTATTACAAAACCTTCTTTTAAATCACCTAAATTCATTATGACATTTTCTATTAAAATATCAATACCCAAATATTTTTTTACAAGGCTGTGAATCTCTGGAAATAGTTTATGTTGAACATTGGCTCTATAAAAAATCTTATTTTTTTCTTTTTCTTTTTTTAGATAACCTGCTTCCACCAATTTATCTAACTCAACTCTTACTGAGTTAGTAGATTCTTGCATTTCTTTCGCTAGTTCTCTTAAATATCCTTTTATAGAAGGATTCATAAAAAATTTTAATAAAATCTTAACACGTGTTTTAGAAGTAATGAGTGTATCTAACATAATTTAATTCACTAAAAAATAAAAACCTAAAATTATCAATGGATTTTTATTTTTTTATACAACAATCTTGAGTAAAAAAATAATACATTTTGATCAATGGAATCACCCCAAAGGGTATAATCATTGTATTTGAATCTTTATTTTTTAGTTTTATAAATTTTGTCTTTTATTTTTATGCCAAATTTTTTTATAAATCTAGAAAAAATTTTTATAATTTCCTATAAAAAATATATATAAATCATAAATGAACAAAAAAACAAGAAATACAAGCATAAATCTTCTCCCTCATCATATACAATTTCTAAAAAAAAGACGAAAACAATTTGGATCCTTGAATCAATATTTTTTATATTTGATCCATCGTTATGGAAACACTTTAAATATCATGCAAGACCACACTCATAGAAGAATTTTTTGTACATACCAAAGCACTGATCCAAATTTCAAAATATTTTCTTTTTCCATAAATAAACATATCTGGTTAATTATGAAAAATCTTAGACAATCAACAGGATTTTCTATAAGTTTCTTGGTAGCCTTCTTAATTACGTTGGATCTCAGAAAAACAGCCATTAGAAAAAAAGTAAGGTTTTTTCTAAGATTTTCAAAAAATCAATTTACAAATATATTAACTAATGTTAGAGGAGAGATAAAAAGAACTATAGATTTATCT
>JBEQAN010000159.1:0-4154 GCA_041640315.1 Leptospiraceae bacterium | reverse complement strand
AATCAAAGTTTTAAAAGGAGAAAATGTGATTAGATTTGGCATATTGGGAAATTATTATTTTGAATTTAAAAAAGAAAACCTTGCAGGTGGAACCCAAGACATAAAAAAATTAAATAAAAAAAATAAAATTTTATTAAGAAAAACTGGTATCGATTTAATAGCAACCTTCGATAATACCAGCATATATCCCGAGCAATCCTTATATTTTATTTATACAGACGATGATTCCGTAGACGATTTAAAAATATTGTGCGCACTCCTTAATTCAAAACTTCTCAATAGCTATTATAAACATTTCGCGGTAACAAATCGAGATGCTACACCTCAACTAAAAAAAATAGATTTAGATCAATTTCCCATCATTCTTCTAGAAAAAAAAGAACCCCTTTTACAGTTTGTTGATTCTATGCTTGCTCTAAATAAACGTCTTATGGAAATTAGAGATAAAATAACAGAAGAAAGATCCAAAATAGAAAATGAAATCAAAAAAATTCAAAATCAAATGGATGAACTTATATATAATCTTTATGGACTAACAGAAAGAGAAAAAATGTTCATCGAAGAAAGTCTTAAATATCGTTAAAATTTCAAAAATCATATTTTAATTGAATAGAATTAATTTTTAAAAGTTTTCTTTGAAAGATTTTCATTTATAGATATTTAGAAAAATAAATAAGATTTATTTAATATCGAGCTAATGCGAAATTGAAATCTTTAGTAAATTTTTTTTATTAACTTATATATGTGTATGTCATATTAAAAAAACAAGTTGACTTAGATAGTCTATTTTTATTAATTGTTTTAATATTATACATAATGTATAAATTAATACTTTAAGGTTTTTATGAAGGCTATTTATCCCGCTATTTATGCTTTTACTATATCTATTATGATTTTAATTGTTGGAAGTTCAATAGGTTATAAATTATTATATGAGGATTTATTAAATTTTCATAAAATCAGTTTAGAAAATCATTTAAAAGATTATATAAACCTTATTAAAATTTATGAACAATATATTCAAAAAAATCAAAATATTCAAAATTTTTTCAAAGAAGAGAACTACTATCAACCACAGACTGATATGGAATTTATCTATATACAAAAAAATAATACAAAAGATACAACCATAATTGTTTCCCATAACCTTCCAGATTCATATGAATTTTTTGATACTATCATTAAGAA
Source organism: Leptospiraceae bacterium (assembly GCA_041640315.1). GTDB lineage: Bacteria > Spirochaetota > Leptospiria > Leptospirales > Leptonemataceae > SKYB61. Next base: position 2,966 of record JBEQAN010000159.1, on the reverse strand, counting down.
TAAAATATTATCGCAAGAATTAAAAATCAAGGACTCTAAATATTTTATAAAAATCATTTATTTTAGGGAGTATGTTTTGGTAGGTGGGATGAATCTTGATTCTATTCATTCCTTTGTAATTCGTTCTATCATGTCTGTTAATTTTATTGTTATAATTTTTATTATATTAATTTCTGTTGTTACATACTATATTTCGAAAAATCAGCTTGAAATTCCTTTTAAAAATCTAACTATCTTAGAAGAAAAAATTAAACACATTATCATCAAACTTATTCATAATCAAATGATTCAACCACAAGAAATCTTTTTTTCTATTAAAGATAAACCATTCCCTCCTCTAATAAAAGAAATTCTTCTAAAAAATTTAAAGATACTTACCATTTTTTCGAATTCTACGAACATATTTATAAATTTTTCTAAACAAATTTTTACTTTCGATCACAAAGAACAAGTATATAAAAAATTACATTCTACTTTAAATCAATTTCTTGATATTTTACACATAACAATCTTAGAATTAAATTTTAGTACAAATCGTTTTGAAAAAATTTATGAATCCTCAAAATTAAATCTACAGATTAAAAATGAAGCCTGTGTACCAAGTGAATGTATCGCTTTTAGAACAAATCAAATTGAACTTTACAAAAATTTAAGCGAATTTGAATCAAGCTATATTTTTACAAAACATATATCGGAAGAAGAAAAATTACAAGATAAAATAATTATTATTTTTCCCATAGCAGGTATTAGTAAGGTTAGTGGAATAGGTATTCTTATTACAGACACTATTGATGTAAATTTACCAAAAGATCTTATAACACAAGAACAATATTTAGAATTATTAAAAAATCAATTACAAATTTATTTTAATATCGCTGGGATTGTATCTAATAATATTTCGATTTTAGAAACCTATAAAAATATGGCAATTACTGATCCATTAACAAATTTATACAATCGAAGATATCTTATTGAAACCCTAACAACTTTAATTTATATTTCAGAACGTTCTAATAGTAAAATAGCGATTCTCATGATTGATATTGATAACTTTAAGAATTTTAATGATGAATATGGACATGAAACTGGTGATGAAGTATTAAAAGCAATTGCTAAAACGTTAAAAATGTCAATAAGAAGAAGCGATATAGTAGGAAGATTTGGTGGAGAAGAATTTATTATTATTTTACCCAATACCAATAAAGAACAAGCATATTTGGTTGCAGAAAAAATTAGAAAAAATGTAGAAGATTTAGATTACAATAATTTTAATTTGAAAAATATTCCAAAAATTACCATTAGCATTGGTTTAAGTATTTATCCTATGCATGGCTATAGTCATTATCATTTAATTCGAAAAGCGGATGAAGCCCTTTATCAGGCAAAAAAAACGGGAAAAAACAAAACCATCATTGCAGAAATACTGCCCTATGATAGCACAGAAAATAATCAAAAAGATATATTTGAGTAAAATAGTAATAAAATGTAACAATTAAAATCGAAAAAAAACTTGAATAAAAAATTATATTTCTTTAAAGATGAATTTAATATGAACAGCGAGAATTTAATGGAAGAATACTTAGGGAAAAAGATTCGTAAACAAACTAAAAAAATATTAAAATTTGATTGGGATAACATTTTAGATGATGAACTTGAGCCAGAGACGATTCATAAATTTAGAGTATCCATTCGAAGATTACGTTCAATTCTTGAAGAATTTATTAATGAAATCAACATTGATGTAGATCTAATATATGAATTAAGATATGCTTTTAGACTTTCTGGAAAAATTAGAGACCAAGATATTTTATTAGAAAATATTGAAAAACTTTATAAAGAAGTATTGGAATTAGAGAATCCTATAGAACATCAAGATATTTTAGAGAATTTAATATTACGTTTCAAAGAAAAAATTGAAAAAAAACAAAAAAAATATATCAATGATTTTACAGATTATATCAATTCAAAAAAATTTAAAAAACTTACGAAAGAATTAAAAAAACTTGAAGAGGATTTGGAATTTAAAAATTTTTATATATCCTATATAAAAGAATCTTCTTTGCAAAATTTAATTTTAGCAAAATTTTATAAATTACTTTCCCATAGTTATTGGGAAGAAACCTTTTATGATATAAAGGCAATTCATCACTTACGTAGACAGATCAAACGAACACGATATTATTTTGAATTATTTAAAAAATTTTACAAAAAAGATAATTCTTTCAAGGAAATCATCAATCATTTAAAATCATTACAAGAGAAAAGTGGTGAATTAGTAGATATTCATATTTTAAAAAATGAACTACAAAAATTGGAAGCCAAAAACCTCACACATGATATAACCCATGATGAATCAATTTCTATCTTAATGAATATCCTTTATCAAAGGCTTGACGAAAAAGAATCGAAAATCTTTTATGAATGGAATGAATTAAAGCAAAATTTCTATAAAAATGAAACTAAAAATCATAAAATCATTAAGGAACATATGGATATATCAAGAGTTATGTATAAAAATATTAACCCAGCGTAAAAAGTGGGATTTTTTAATATAAAGTGAAATTATACATCAAAAATTTTACCCGGGTTCATAATAGAATTAGGATCAAATATTTGTTTTATATATTTCATATATTGAATTTCTTCTTTGGAACGACTGTATCTTAAAAATGGTTTTTTTAATAAACCAATTCCATGCTCTGCACTGATAGAGCCTTTTAAATGATATATAAGATCATATAAATGTTCATCAAATGACCGCATTTCTTTTTTGAATTCTTCATCGTTTTTATCGAGAGACGTAAGTAAATTTACATGAATATTTCCATCCCCAAGATGTCCAAATAAAAATAATTGATAATCTTTATAATGATTTTTAACAATTTCATGAATTCTTTCATTAAAATAGATCATCTTATTTATAGGAATAGAAATATCATTTTTATGAAATTTCCCCGACATGGCAA
>JBEQAN010000158.1:0-4215 GCA_041640315.1 Leptospiraceae bacterium | reverse complement strand
AATAAAGCCATAGTGGATTCCCCCGAGAGCACCATAAAAGGCTTCTCCAAAACGATTGGAAACTGTTTTCGAACTGATTCTCTTAATTGTAAATAGGCTAAATTTTTTTCTTTATCAAGTAAATGCTTTTCGCATTTAAAGGTTGGATCAAAATAATTCTTTCCGGGTAAACTTTCTTGATTTTCTCTGTAGCTTTCTCCAAAAGTTTTACAATTAGAATAAAAATAGAATTGAATTATCAAAAGAACAAATAATGATTTAAAATGATTTGAAATCTTCATATCTCACCTTTATCTATTGAATTATTTTTGTCTATTAGATTTTATAGACTTCTTTAAAACCTGATTTAACTCAATTCTTCTTTTTAATCTCTGAAACCATGAACGTATAACTTTTCTTTTTTCTAAACCATACTTTTCTAACCAGTCTAAGATAATAGGAAAAATTTCTTCGGGAGCATATTCTCCCACTGTCAAACATAAATGACCATAATCTTCTTTGAAGTTATATCGTTTGCCTGCTATTACAAACTTCTTTACGGAAGAAGTAATTCTATCATAAACAAAACGAATCTGTGGTACTGGTGCTACATGATCCACCGACCCAGCAATTAATAGTGTAGGAATTTTAATTCGCTCTAAATTTTTTCTATAATCGATGGTTCTATCGATAGAAAGTTCTTGTCTTTGTTTTGCCCACGATGTAAACTCATCAATTACCCCTTGATTAATGGGTTCTATACAGTTTGCAAGTAAACGCTGAATCGTTGATTTTTTTGTATTATTTGAATTATATAAAAACTTATCAATAGGACTTGGAATAAATCGTCCCAGAGGAGAAATCATTCTTGAACTAGATTTTAAAGGAACTAATTTTCCAATCCATGGATGTTGAATGACTTGTTGTAAAATTTTATTGTTAATATAATCAGCTTTCCCCGGACTTCCTAAGGTTATTAGGGTTTGGATTTTTTTGGATTCTGGGAGATTTAAGCCCGCAATTCCATATCCTATCATACCCCCCATACTAAAGCCAATCCAATTAACCGCTGGTGCATTTGTTAATTCTATGACTCGTCTTATAATTGCAGGAGCATCATATAAAACATAATCATCAAAGGTGAAATATTTGGAACGATTTTTTATACCTTTATAAAAGGAAAGCCCAGCCCCTCTTAAACTTACAACAAAAACTGGAAATCCTCTTACCTTTAAATATACTGCTAAACTATGAAATTCATCTAAATCCATTGCAAAATGATTCTGCGCAATACCATGACATAAAATTACTGGTAGTGCTCTCTTTCTTGGATATCGTGCTTCGTGGTAATGTAAAGGTAAATACCAATTATCTTCTGTTCTGGTATAATACACTCGGTCAGAAAGATCCCTTAATTTTAATTTTGGTCTAATGATGGGATAAATGATTGGCACTAAAAGAAAAAAAATCAGCAGTCCTCCAATAAGTCCAAGAAAAATACTACCTGTAAGAAATAATACAATCAATATTCCAAAAAAAGCAAAAAGAATTGAAAATATAGACTCCTGATTTTTCATGTATAATACAACTTCTTGAAAAATGATTTTTAAGTCAATACAATGAAATCCTTCAGAGGAACTTTTTTTACAATCCACTATCCGGATGCGTGGGAATTTCAAATTATAGAAGATATTCCAGTTCTATATCGTTTGGATGGTCCTGGTGCTTTACTCATCGTTGCCTTTCGATACGAAGACTATACGGTAGACACAAAAAGAGAACTGATAAGATACCTTCAATCAAGAAATATTAAGGTTAGCGAAAACAAAATCCATACCTATGAATTACATAAAAATTTATGGGCATCTGCAATTGAATTTATAGAAAAAGATCGTTTTTGGTTTGCTAATCTTGTTGGAAAAGATCACAAATATATTTTATTTCTATGGAATAGCGATGAAATTCCCTCAAAAGAAATTGCCTTAGAAATGTCAGATATTATAAGAAGTGTCCAATACTTAGATTAAGTTGATTCTATTTTTAATATATATTCCTTCTCCTTTGAATGAAGAATTCGAAACCCTAAGCCTTTTAATATACGAAGGGATGCCAAATTTTCTTTATGGACTTTTGCAATTAGACTATCGTAATCCTTACTATAAAATTGAATCATCTTAGAAACAAATAATTTACCTATTCCCCTACCACGAAGAGATTTTTTTAAAAAATAACCAATCTCTGGAGAATTCGAAAGTTCTTTAAATTCAAAAACCCCTACAATAAAGCGATCCATTAAATAATAGGTCTTTCTTTTTTTTCCAAATTCCAGAATGGAGGTTTTAAGAAATTGTTTGGCATGATTGAAACGATAAGCATTGTGAAACTCTTCATCTATTAATTTTAAAATCTCTTTATCATTACACAAATTAAAAAAATCTTGTATCAATGCTTGATTTAAGTTAAGATCTATGGCGGGTATAATGAAATATGTTTCATCTAACACAACGATTTTATGAATATCGTCCATTAAAGGAATTCTTGTGGACATATAGATAAATTTTTTTATTATGAAACTATATCAATAGATTTCTTCTTTATGAAAGAATTTCTAACATTAGCTGAACCTTTACATGTGGTACTTCAAGGAGAAGGAAAACATATGGGGAAGAAAATGATCTTATTACGTTTAGTTGGTTGCAATATACAATGTCCAGATTGTGACACTATTTATACTTGGAAAACCAATAAAGAAATTAAATCCCAATATATAAAATATAATTTAAACCATCTTATAAAAGACATTGAAAATTTTAAAAAAAAATATCATATCCAACATTTACTCATTACCGGGGGTGAACCTTATTTATGGGAAAAAAAATTAATAACATTGATATCAGTTTTAAAGGGTTTTCAATTTGATATTGAAACCAGTGGTTATGGGGATTGGGCACTAATGAAAAGTCATAAAAATCTATTGAAAAATGTTCATTTTAATATTTCTCCAAAAATTGGTTCATTATTTGCTAAATCAACCATCGACCCTTGGAAAATTAAAATCTTAGAATATCCACCCCCAAATTATATAGTAAAAATTGTTGTATCTAATAAACATTTAAACGAAATATATCAAAAAATAGAAACATTAAGAAAAATATATAAAATACCAAAAAAGAAAATTTATCTTATGCCTTTTGCAAAAACGAGAGAAGAGCTTTTAAATCAAATAGAAGATATTGTCAATTTCTGTATGGAAAATCACTATGAATTTAGTCCAAGACTTCATATTTTAATGTTTGATACAGCACGTTTAAAATAAATTCATTTTGATTGATTTTTTTTATAGAGAAAAATGAATGTAATGTATGGATATCATGACTATTATTTCTGAAATTTATCAAATGGGGAAATATATTGACACAGCAGTATTTAACGAAGATGAATTGAATTTTTATGAAAAAAAATTTGGCGTAATTTTTCCACAAGATTATAGAACATTATTAAGTTCTATTGATCCAGATTTTCCAGACTTTTTTTTTACTTTGCCAGAAAGACATAGAGAACTCAAACAGTATTTAATCATAGCACGATATAAGGATATCGATATTGCATTCGATAGAAAACATAATATGAAAATTGTATATTTACTCAATGACGAAAAAATAGAATCTTATGATAATTTCTTAAGATGGTTTGAAAGTTTTTGGAATGAACAAAAACAACTATAAAATCCATTTTAAGGTTTTATACCAATGGAAGGAGGTTGAAAAAATATGATTTTATATTCCTCGGGAAAATTATTGTGTAAATAGGTTCCCTTTCTTACATTCACCCATCCCAATTCTGTAAAAGAAAAAAATAATCCTCTTAGTTCTTTTGAAATATAGACTTGATCTTTATAAATATCATAGGGTAGTGTTAGAAGATCTAAAGAAATTTTCATTAAAGAAAAAGAAATATTGAATAAACCATATACGGGTCGTAAATATACATTCTGTTCAGTAAAGAAAATAAAAAAAGAATCATTTGTATTATATTGATATACATCACTTGTGAAAGTTGTCATTTCTTTAATGGTTGTTTGATGGTTATTTTTCATTACTTGTAAATACTCATTTCGAAAAGAAGGAATATAGTACTCTTTATATTGAATACGATTTTTATTTAATTCTTGTTTTAAAACATCATAAGATTTCCATGGAATAAAATGTCCTTTTAAGGTATGGGGGATGATTTTAT
>JBEQAN010000157.1:0-4218 GCA_041640315.1 Leptospiraceae bacterium | reverse complement strand
AATTTGTAAGACTCATTATTGATGAATCTGAAATTTTAAGTTTTTACGAAAAAGATTTAAATCCGGAAAATCTATCAAGAATTGAAAATATCAAAGAATTTTTACAAAGTGTAATAGATTATGTAAATAATAATAAAATGGAAAATGCTAACATAAATATAGTAGATTTTTTACAAAATATCTCTTTATTAACATCAGAAGAAGGATTTGATCAAAAAGTTGAAAATCAAATGGCAGTCCAACTAATGACGTTACATAATGCAAAGGGACTTGAGTTTTCAATTGTTTTTTTAACTGGTTTAGAGGAAGGAATTCTACCCCATCAATACTCCATGGATGATGAAGAGGGAATAGAAGAAGAAAGACGCCTAATGTATGTGGGAATTACGAGAGCAAAGAAAAAACTCTATCTGAGCTATGCTTTAAATCGTAATCGATTTGGAGAAATACAATATAATCAACCTTCACGATTTTTAGAAGAAGGGGAACTACTAAAATATAATACTAAAAAAAATTTTTATCATGAAGAAGAAGTTCTTGAAATGATAAGTAAAGGGATTGAAATTAAAAATCAAGATTCCACATTAAACGATGAAGATTTTATTATCAATCAAAAATATTTTCATGAAAAATTTGGTGTAGGAATATTAACAAACATAGAAATGGTAGCAGGAAAAAAAATTTTAACTATAAAATTTATTAATGGTGAAATAAAAAGATTTATTGCTAATTTGACTCCATTAAAAAAAATAAATCATCATTATGAAACATAAAAACAAGAAAATATTGAAGAGTGTTTTCCTTTTTTCATGTCTTTTTGGTTTTGGAGTAATTCAAACAGTATCTTTGTACGCTGAAATGTATAATCTTTTTAATAATAAACCGAAACCCGGTTTTGTACTAAAACAATGGCAAGCAAGAATTGGAAGTTATAGTTCAAAAGATTCAAGTGCTTTTTATATACCAGAATACGATATAAAAAATACAGATCTTACAGGATTAAGTCCCTTAGAATGGAATCGTATAGAAATTCCTTTTGAATTTAAACGAATTGAGGGTGAGTCTAAATTATTTTCTCTATCACTTTTGACAGAATTTTCATTGAAAGATTTAAATATGGATCCAAGTAAAACATTATCTTTACATATTCCCTTTTATCAAATGAATTTAGAGGTATATTTGAATGGTACTAAAATTGGCGAATATGGTGGTATAAATATCAACGAACAAACATATAAGAGATATGATTATAGAAGACATAATATTGTAAAACTTCCATTGGATTTATTACAAGAAAATAATGAATTAATTATAATTCTTTATTCAGTTTATCCAGATATGATAAGAATTGATCAAGTCCTTGACGATATACCACTTGAAATCAATTACTTCGAAGAACATCAGAAAATCTATAACGAAGTGATTTCTTTTATGCTTTTGTTCTTGTACTTTTTTGTTGGAGCATATCATCTATTATTATTTGTTAAAAGACCAAAGGAACGATATAATTTATGGTTTGGATTATTTTCAATTGCTTTATCTTTATATTATATAACTCGAACAACTTTTGTATATAATTTTTTATATTTTTTCAATTATGTTGATACTTTTTTAATTACAAAAATTGAATATTCTATTATATTTAGCGCTTCTTTATGGGCGGTTTTATTTTTTGAAGAATTTCATTTAAATCGATTAACATTATTATCAAAAATTTTAATTATTTTAATCAGTTTTTATGCATTAATAATTTGGTTTTTTAGTTTTCATTTTGCTAGTGTGATTCTTAGTTATTGGCAAAAAACAGTACTAGTAATTGTTTTATATACCCTGGGAATGGTAATATATTTTGCTTTCTGGAAAAAGAATCAAGATTCGCGAAGAATTATTATTGGAATGGTAATTCTTGCTATTTCAATCGTTTTAGATGTTCTAGGTGCAATGAACATAGGACTTCAAAATTACCAATTAGCAAGGTTTGGTTTTTTTGCTTTTATTATTGGAATTGCTTTTGTTCTTGCTAATAAATTCTTAAGAGTTTATAGAGAAGTAGAAGAATTAAATTTACACCTTGAAGAAAAAGTAAAAGAACGAACAAAAGAGCTACAAGAATCATTAAATCAAATTCAAAAATTAAAAGAGCAACAAGATGGTGATTATTTTCTTACATCACTACTAATACAACCTTTAATGTTTATTAGTGTTCATTCAGAAGTAGTTGATGTCCAGTCTTATTTAAAGCAAAAAAAAGAATTTGTTTTTCGTAAATGGCAAAGGGAAATTGGTGGCGATATGAACATTGCTCAGGATATAGTATTAAGAAATAAACCATTTGTTTTTATCTTTAATGGTGATGCAATGGGGAAATCTTTGCAAGGAGCTGGTGGAGCTTTAGTTATAGGTGTTATCTTAAAAGCAATTTTAACAAGAACTCTTTTATATGTAGAAAAACAATCTGTGTATCCCGAAAAATGGCTAAAAGAGTTATTTATAGAAATACATAAAATTTTTGAATCTTTTGATGGATCTATGCTGATGTCTGGTTTTCTTGGGTTAATCGATGAAACAACTGGAACCTTATATTTTATTTATGCTGAACATCCTTATCCAGTATTGTATAGAAATCAAAGAGCAGAGTTTTTAGATAATACAACAGAATTTAAAAAATTTGGAACCCCTGGATTAGTGGGAAAAATTTCAATTCTTGTTAAAAAATTAGAACCAAATGATATTCTCTTTATTGGTTCTGATGGTAAGGATGATTTAGTATTAAATGTCAATGGGCAAGAAGTGGTGAATGAGGATGAGACTCTCTTTTTAAGATTAGTAGAATCTGCATCGGGTGATTTAAATGCCTTGGTGGAAAAAATAAAAGAGACTGGTAAAATCATGGATGATATTAGTATATTAAGGGTTTCTTATAAAGAAGGAATGTATGAAAATACAACGCCTCCTGTTCTTACAAAAGAAGAAAGAATAAATATCACTTCGAAAATTCATAATTTTGTAAGTTTAGAACAATGGAAAGAGTTAAAACAATATTTAGAAGAAATCAATAAAAAATATTATGGTATTGAATTTATTTCTCGCGAGCTTATCAATACCTATTATAAATTAGAAGAATATACAAAAGTAATTTCAGAAGGGGAACAATATTTAGAAGCATATCCCTATAATAATGATATATTGTATAAAGTTTCTAGAGCCTATTTAATTACAAAAAATTACGAAAAAGCTCTTGAATATGCAGAACGTTTAGATCTAAGAGATCCCAAGCATATTTCGAATTTATATACACTTGTGAACTGCTATAATTTATTGGATCAAAAGAAGAAAGCAGTAAAAACACTGAACCGATTATTGGAATTGGATGGAGAAAGAGAAGAAGCAAAGAAACTAAGAAAAATAATCCTTGGTTATTAAACACAAGGATTATTTTGGGTTGTATTTTTTAAAAAATTGGATTGAATCCAAGATGTCTTGCAATAACTATTCTTTGAATTTCCGATGTCCCTTCTCCAATTTGGAGTAATCTTTGATCTCGATAAAATCGTTCAATTTCATATTCTTTCATTAGTCCATAACCACCGTGGATTTGCACTGCTTCATCGACAACTTCTTTTGCAATTTCTGAACAGTATAATTTTGCCATCGCTGCTTCCATAGAAAAAGGTTTTTTATTATCTTTAAGCCAACAAGCTTTATAGAGAAGATTTCTTGCACATTCAATTTTTACAGCCATATCTGCTAATTTAAATGAAATCGCTTGAAAATTACCAATGGATTTACCAAATTGTACTCTTTGTTTCGCATATTTTGTAGCTAATTCAAAAGCACCCTGGGCACAACCTAAGCCCATAGCAGCGATTGCAAGACGTCCCGAATCAAGGGTAGAAAGCATAATTTTAGAACCTTGGCCAATTTCCCCTAATATATTTTCCTCTGGAACAATACAATCATCAAAAAATAATTCTGATGTATTAGAAGAGCGCCACATGAGTTTACCATGCATTGTTCTTGTTGTAAATCCTTTTGTTCCTTTTTCTACTAAAAAACAGGTATATTCTTTTTTCCCAGTTTCATTATCTATCTTAGTTACTGCTTGTACAGTGGCTCCAAGGGTAATGGGGGTATCGCCATTTGTAATAAAGGTTTTTTGTCCATTGATAATAAAATGATTCCCCTCTCTTTTTGCGAAGGTTTTTGTTCCTCTCGAAT
>JBEQAN010000156.1:0-4226 GCA_041640315.1 Leptospiraceae bacterium | reverse complement strand
TACAAATTCCTTAAACCTTCTCGCATTTCTTTTGCAATGTCTATATTTGTAATGTTATCCAATATGGGCTTGTCATATTCGTCTATGAGAATTACTACATTCTGTTGATATTTCTCTTTTGCTTTTTTTATAATTTCAATAAAACAGGATGTAATATCATCTAATTCTTGACATTGGATATCTAATCTTTCTTGATTGATTTTAAGAATATGCAGGATTCTTTTATCTAATTCTTTTCTATTGGTAAGGACACCTTCAGCGAAGCTTATATGAATGACGGGGAATTTTGTATTCCAGTTCCATTTGTCATAGATGTATAACCCTTTGAATAGTTCCTGATTTCCTTCGAAGGCTTCTTTTAGAGTGTCAACAAATAGAGATTTGCCAAAACGCCGTGGACGACTCAAAAAATAATATTTCCCTGTATTTACGAGTTCATGAACAAAAAAGGTTTTGTCTACGTAAATATAATCGCCGTTTATAATTTCCCTAAGGGAACTGATACCAATGGGTAGTTTTTTTTTCATAAGAGAACCTTTAATTTTAGTATTAGAAAATATCAATAAAAGAGAAAACAAGAGAAATTTTTTGAAGGATAGAGAAAAATTAGGGTTATGCGTGAGGTGTGAAGGGTTTGATTTAGCGAAGATGTGGGGTAGAAACGAAAACCACCAACGGTAATACCATCATCCTGATGGTAGATTTAAACAAGCTGCAAGCAGGGATGCTTGCAGTCCCTTGGGGGTGGTGTAAATTTTCAATCACTACTTCAACCCTAACCTATAAAGATGTGATATGTGATTTGCGAAGGTGTATGCGGGGTTGCACGAAATCCAAGGTACTACCATCATCCTGATGGTAGCATAAACGAATCTGCAAGCAAGGATGCTTGCAGTACCTTGGGGCGACATAAATTCTCAACCTCAACCTTTACCTCAACCTTTACCTATTAAGGTGTAAGGGTGATTTTGAGAAACATTGGACATTGACGCAAAACCCTCAGGGTACTACCATCATCTTGATGGTAGCAATCAATATGAGTAGTATTGTTCATAGTACTTTAGGCGAAATCAAACATTGTATCAGTATTTTCCATCTTTCATGATAGCATAATCAAGCACAAAGTCTGGATAAAAGTTTTAAAAGAAGAATAATGAGAATTTACGTGATGTTATGTTTTGATAAGCCACAATTTTTTATTACAAATGCTTGACAAAAATTAAAAAAATTGTATCAACGTTTTTAATAAACTAAAAAGTATTTTAAAAATGAATATGAAAAGGGTTCTTACTTTCATTCTTTTTTTGGTTTTATATTCCATCAGAATTGCAGAAAACCAATTTAGCTATTGATCATTTCTTAGCACAAATGGTATTATTTAATTCGCAAGAAGAAATTGATTATAAGGAAGTCATGCGCAATTTTGTAAAGGATATAAGTAACTATGCTAAAAGTAGAAAATCCAATTTTGTGGTCATATCTAATCACGGTCTTGAATTAATTACAGTAAATGGAACTTTAGAAAGTCAGCCTCACATAGAATATCTAACTGCCCTTGATGGAATCTTAGTAGAAAGCTTACTTTACGGTGTAGGTGGTGTAGATATGCCTACACCTATAACTGATACAAATTACTTAAAATCATTTTTAAATATAACCAAAAATAATGGAAAAAAAATCTTAATCATAGATTATTGTTCAAATCCTACTTATGTTAATAATTCTTATAATTATAGTAATAGTTTAGGTTATATTTCCTTTGCCGCAGATCATAGAAATCTTAATAATATTCCTTCTTATCCTACAGCTCCTTATAATGAAAACTCTTTAAATATTGATTCTTTCCAAGATACTAAAAACTTTTTAATTCTTTTAAATCCATCTTCATTTGCTACAAAGACTCATTTTCTAAATACTCTGATGAATACAAATTATGACCTAATTATTATTGATCTTTTTTTTGGAAGTTCAGCTTTCAACTTAAGTGATATCAATTCACTAAAAAATAAAGCTAATGGTGTCGTCTTATTCTTGCCTATATGAGTGTTGGAGAATCCGCGAATTATAGATATTATTGGCAACCAGAGTGGAATACAAATCCTCCAATTTGGATAGCAGAAGTAAATCCAGAATGGAATAGTTATTGAGTGAAATATTGGTACTAAGAATGGCAAAATATAATTTTTAGGAGTGATAATTCTTATTTAGATAAAATTCTTACAGCTGGATTTGATGGTGTTTTTTTAGATAATGTAGATGTTTATAATTATTTTGAAAGAAATTAAAAATATTATTTAAATTTTCTGATAGATTAAATTTCTAAGAATCTCTTATGGATTACAAAAATTACAAAAATTTAATCTATCAAATATAGTTTTACCAAAAGATAACTAATGAAAAATTATAATTTCTTTAGGAGAATATACGATATTTATAAATTTTAAAATTTTATAAAGTAATTTATATCATTAATGACTATGAATGGTTATTCTATTTTTTCCATTGTGTTTGGATTGATAAAGCGACTGATCTGCTTTTTCTATAAGGGTCAAAATATTATCACCCTTTTCGTATTCAGCAATTCCAAAACTTGCTGTATTCATGGGTAAAGTAATATAATTAAAATTTACTACAGTTTTCGATATTATTTCTTTGATTCTTTTTGCAACATTAAGAGAATTTAGAGCACTCGTATGAGGAAATATAATTATAAATTCCTCTCCACCCCATCTACCTAATACATCAATTTTTCTTATAGTATTTTCTAATAATTTTGCAAATTCTTGTAATACTTTATCCCCATAATTGTGTCCAAAAATATCATTAATTTTTTTAAAATCGTCAATATCAATCATTGCTATGGAAAAATTACTTTGATAACGTTCTGCAGATCTAATTTCATAATAAATCAATTCAGAAATTTTATTTCTATTATAGATTTTTGTTAAAGGGTCTCTTATAGCAAGTTCCTGTAAAGCTAATTTATCTGTGATATCTTCTATGATGATTTGATAACCTAAAAAGTTGTTTTTACTATCAAAGATTTTATTAATAATACTATAACCAAATAAAAACTCATTTTTAGTCTTAATTTTTAAGATACCTTTCCAGAAGGAATTTAGATTTAATATATTATAAATTTCATTTATATTTTCTGGGTCAAAAATTAATTCATTGAATTTAGAACCTATCAAATCTTCTTTATTGAAATCTGTTCTATTTGTATATGCGGAGCTTATATAGAGAACAATAAAATCCGTATCTAATATTAACGTTAAAACAAATTCATCTATGATGTTATAATATCGTTGTAAGATATTTTTTTCTTCTAAATGAAATAAATAATTATGTATCTTCGAAAGCAATTCTTCTTTCATAATTGGCTTATGTATAAAGTCAATACTTCCAAGTTTATATACTTGAAGAAGAAGACTTTTATCTTCTGAGGCGGTCATCATAATTACTGGAATAAAACTGATAATGGGATCCTCTTTTATATTTTTTAAGATTTCTAATCCAGTAATATCTGGCATATGAATATCCAAAAGAATTAAATCTGGTTGTTCTTTTCTAATTAAATCAAGGGCTTTTTTAGATTCCAAACAAGAAATAATTTCTATATAGTTATGACTTAAATATTTTTCAATGATTTTAATATTTAAGATAGAATCATCAACAATAAAAATTTTTTTTAGGGGAGAAAACATAGCTTTCAATTAGACGAAAAATTTGAAAAATTCTATTAATTTTTTTTATAACCGATTTTTTTCTTGACTTTTTTTATAGTATTCATAATCAATATTATGCATATTCTAAATTTTACTAACTTTATAAAGTTTTTTCTCATTTTGTTTATATGGAGGTCTCTTATGGCATTTGAATTTTATAGCCCTGCTTTTAAAGCGAATCAAATGATTCCAGAAAAATATACTTGTGATGGAGCAGATATTTCTCCACCCCTTATATGGAAGAATGCACCTCCAGAAACTCAGTCCTTTGCCTTGATTATGGACGATCCCGATGCACCTGTAGGACTTTGGATTCATTGGGTTGTTTATAATATACCAAAAGATGTCACGTCGTTTTCAGAAAACATCCCAAAAAAGGAAACTGTAACAATCAATGGTCATTCTATTACTCAAGGCAAAAACAGTTGGCCCAGAATAGGATATGGAGGACCTTGCCCTCCAGACAAAGAACATCGTTATTTTTTTAAAGTTATATTC
>JBEQAN010000155.1:0-4236 GCA_041640315.1 Leptospiraceae bacterium | reverse complement strand
TATTTAATAGATGGAATGAAGTTAAATGATCGATTTCATTTTGGAGATTTTTATCCCGATGTCATAAGCGATTTAGATTTTGTTGATAAAATAGAAGTAATTCGAGGACCTGGTGCAGCACTTTATGGTAATAATTCTGTATTAGGAGTAGTAAATATCATTACAAAAAAAAATTCTGAAGAATCATTAAATCGTATCTCTACAGAATTTTCTCATATAAAAAAGAATTCCTTGGTGAATAAAACAAATTTTATACATATTAAAAAATTTGGTGAAAATCATTATTTAAACGTTTTTTTAAGTTATATTAATGGAAATATTGAATATAATACAAAAACAACCTGGGAAAATCAATATGGTAGAAATGGGATCTTAAATGTAAACTATACAACAGATACTTATTTAAAAGCAGATAACGGTATTTATAGAAATAGTTTTTTTAAAGGTACTCAATTTCCAAATCTTTATTTAAGTTATACCCATAGAGATTTAGAATTTGGAATTTATCATTTTACTAAAAGAGCAACTTGGGTATGGCCAAAAGATAACAATTCCTTTGGACATCCAGATAATGATAGAGTATGGGGAAGTAGTTCTGTTTTCGTTAAATATATGCCAAAAGATGGAATTTGGAAAGATCTCGATTTTCAGTTAACTTTAAGTCATGATTTAAATACAAATAGAGAAATTTCTAACTTTAATATGATAAAAGCAAGAAATCGCATAACTAATGTACTCTTTGGAGGAAATCAAAAAGCTTGGATTCTTGGAACAGAAGGATTTATTAACTATGTTCATTATTGGAGACAAATCAAAACTTATTTAACTAGTAACACAGCATTTGATGATGAATTGAAAGCCAATGGTGGAGGAGCATATTTTAATTATCATGGAATTGATAAAACAAATACATTAGATTTTCAAATTACGCCTGTCAAAGGTGATTTATTTACATTTATGTTTGGAGGGAATTATCTATATGCCTACTATGATAACTATCAAAAAGTTACTTATAATAATAATGAATTTATAGGTTGGGCTCGATTTGGTGGTATTTCTGATAAAGGATATCAATATGGTTTATGGACACAATTTTTTTTTAATATAAGTAAAAATTTTAATATAATTACTGGTATTCGCTACGATTTACAAAATATACAGAATGTAGAGAGACAGTTAGGAGGATATTTACTTTATAGATGTAATACAACAAGTTCTACCATAGAAACCGATATAACAAAATGCCAACCATTTAGAAAAGAAAATGCGGTTTCGAGGGACATAACACCAAGGATTGCTTTTAACTATAAGTTCTCGCCATTAAATAATATTCGTTTTATTTATTCAGAAGCTTTTCGAAATGTTCCGCCCCAAGAAGTAATAAGGCTTGCACCAGATCCAATAACGGGAGAAATTAAAGAAGCAAAATCAGAAAAAACAAAATCTTACGAGGTAATTTACTTTCATTCTTTTAAAAATGAACTTATATTTACAGTCAATGTTTTTTATTTAATTGGTTCTGAAATTTATGCATGGAACCCATCAATTAGTGGTTTTTTTGCATCTTCTGGTTGGAGAAATTCTGGTGGAAGTATAGAAATCAAATATCTTTTAGAAAAATTAGAAATCTGGTTTAACACAACAAAATATCAACTCAAAAGAGCAGTAAACTATGAATTTACAGTAATACCAGGAAGTAAAGATTTTATAAAACAAAATTTTGGAACCATAATAACACCAGCAGGTACAACTTTATATGGCAATGGATTACCATTACCAGAGGAATATAAACCACTTGATTCACCTACTTTTCTTGCGAAGGGTGGTATAAGTATTAATTTATGGAAGAACCACCATCTGGGTTTCGAAGCATATCATAATGGTAAAATCAAAACAATTCATCCACCACGAAATAAAATAGAATATGATTTATTTAGTTTTAAAATTTTTTTTGTACCTTCAAGTTCTCAAGAGGTATATGAGTTATATGAAGAATATGACATACCTGCAAGTACATATTATAATTTTATATATTTTTATAAGAAAAAAAATTTTAATATCACTTTCAAGATAGATAATATATTCAATCAGAAGGTATGGGGGGTATTAAATTTTGAAGCGGAAAATTCTTTTGGTGCAGTCAATCTCAGTAGTATTAATCCCTATAATAGGACATATGAAAAACCACATAAATTACCCAGCTTTGGAAGATTGTATTCAATCAAGTTAAGTGTAAATATATAATTTCGTTTAAGTTCTAGACATGATAAAATTTAAGTTTAAAAATCTAAATTTTATCATATGAAAAATCAATTCATTTGATTTATTTATATCGTTTCCATTTAATTTTCTTATTAGATTTTGTTTTCTTTGTATTATCTTCTGGTTTTTTGACGATGATTAAATATTTAAATCCTCTTAAAAAAAAATTAAACTTTTGGGCTCGGTAGTGCCAAAGTTTAGTATTTGAGCTTTGATTTCTTCTAGCAACACAAATGATATCCACAGGTTCAAATTTTACATTTTCAGTGAGCATTTGATAGATTTTAAAACCAACGGGGGTAAATTTTCTTTTTACCCATTGATCGCCTATAAGCCATCCAAGAACTTTTCCCGGTTTAAGAATTCTATAAATTTCTCTTGCGACTTTTTCTAATTCCTCATAAAATCTTTGATCTTCTGCAGAAATTTTACCAATATCAGCACTATCATTAGAATAATTCACGTTATCTCCATATGGAGAGTCAATAAATACCATATCTACTGTGTTATCTTCAAGTGGAATTTTGCGTGAATCATTTTTAATCACCTTTGGATGTTGTGGATTGATATCATAACCAATAACATTTCTATTTTCTTCTTCACAGACATCAATGGTCGTACCGCTACCGCACATCGGATCAACGACTAAATCGCCTGGCTTTGTATATCTCTGAATCATGTTCCAAATGACAAATGCGGGTGTTACTCCTTGAAATTTATTGTTACCTTTTGGTTTTTTACCATAACTTTGCTTGGGATAATCCCATAATGTGGTTGTCTCAAGAGGTGGTTTTTCGTTATTTTGCTCTTCTGAGATATCAGAGATTAATTTTAATTGTGTAGTTTTATTGTTTTCTTTTTTTGCCATAAATTAAATGTTTCAAATCATGAATAAATTTATCAAAATTTTTTACTTTATCGCTTTCTTCGATTTCATCTTCTGTCATAATATAACTTCCATCTGTATCTACTTCCACTATAGCTCTACCTTTCTTTGCTGGTTTTTTTATGGTTAAAGTTTTATCTTCATCTGGTGTAATGAAGAATACTTTTATATGTTTCGTAACTTTATCTTGGCTAAGTTTAATTTTCCAATATCCAGTCTGGGCAATTCTTTCTCTTAAAGTTACTTTAATGGAAATGACTGCAATCACTTTAAATGTTTTGGATTATAGATGATGAGGTCTACATCGGGTAGATGTGTGCCGAAATTACCATAATCAACTAATAAATTTCTTTTTACATGGCTTAATTCTTTCGATAAATTTTTAGTTTTCGTTCTTTCTAAGGTAGAACCTTCAACTATTTTTAAACCTAATCTTTCGATTTCGTCTTTTATAATATAAACTACTAATTTCTCTAGATTTTTACCTTTGAAGGCACGCCAAGACTGTTCATGATCCTTATGAGGAGTTGGGGACTCTAACCAATTCTTTTTATGAAGTTCTTTAGCCTCGCGTAATAATTGAGATGTATAACGAAAAACCTCATTTCCATAAATAAGTTTTTTCTTTTCATACAGTTCTATTAATTTCTGAAAATTCATAAAAACTTTTTTTATATTTTGGATGGCAAAAAAAATTTCTTTCTCTAAGTGCTGTCAATCTCTTTTCTCATAGTAATAATTTTAAATCTATCATCTATTAAAATTATTTTAATTCCTAAGCACTTTTTAAAATGTAGATTCTTAAAAGATTTTATAATTAAAAAAATGATATAAGTGTGATTAATTTAATAGAACTATTTTATATATTAATAATAAATGCTTTTTTCATTGAAGATATATCAATTTTTTTTTATAGGATTTTTCATGAATCGATTCTGGATTTTTTCCACTGGAACAGAATTAACACGTGGATATTCCAAGGATACAAATAGTTCAGAGATTGCACAACTTTTACTTCAGAATGGTTTTGATGTTGCGGGGATCACCCTTCTACCAGATGATAGAGAATTATTAATTCATTATTTTAA
>JBEQAN010000154.1:0-4243 GCA_041640315.1 Leptospiraceae bacterium | reverse complement strand
AGGATTGATCTTGGATTTCCTTTACACTTAAATAAATTCTATTTTTTTCTTCTCTTTCTCTTAGGGAGTCTTGAACTTTTTGGTATTGATCAATAATTAAAATATCATCAGGTTCAAAGGAAAATTCGAATTGATGATTTTCAGCAAACACTATACTTAAAAACATAAAAAAAATGATGAGTGCTTTGCTCTGAAGTTTCATACTTTTCTAATCGACTTTTAAAAAAAAATCTTAATATTGATTTAAATAGATTGAAAAATAAATCTATCTATAAATTATGTCTATTTATGATTGTAATTGAGAATTTAGATCACATAAGTTTGGGATCTTCAAATTTAGAAAAAACCATAAATTTTTATAAAGAATTGTTTGATTGTGAAATTTTAGAAAAAAATGAAAAATTTGCATTGCTAGAAGTTGATAGGATTATTTTAAAACTAAACTATATTCCCAATTATAAATTCCCCATCAATAATCCCGCAGCTTTTACCATTACATTTAGTTTAGATGTGGATGATTTTACAAATGCCATTATAGAATTAGAACAATTAGATATCAACATTGAACACGGTCCAGTACCAATAGAAGGCGGTGAATCCTTGTTGATCAAAGACCCAGACGGACACTGGATAGAATTAAAATATAAAGAATAAACTATGCTTGAACATCTATAATATTTCCT
The DNA here is from genome assembly GCA_041640315.1 of Leptospiraceae bacterium. GTDB lineage: Bacteria > Spirochaetota > Leptospiria > Leptospirales > Leptonemataceae > SKYB61. Next base: position 3,560 of record JBEQAN010000154.1, on the reverse strand, counting down.
TTTACTCTAAAGGTATCTTGCATTTGAGATGGTCTTAAAGCGTTGGAAGCCATCTCTTGTTGTCGAAATAAACGATTTTCTGGAGGATTTCCTGGAAGGGGTACTTCCATTCTAACAGGTGGTTCTAATTGGTTTAAGGGTTTATTATAACTTATATTTTTTAATCCTAATTCTGGAGCAAATTTGATATCCATAACTTTAATAGTAAAGAATTTTTATCATGAGTCAACAAAAAAATAATGTTTAGGAAAAATATGATTTAAATTCCCTTTCAATGAAATTGACAACAAGGTTAGTTTAAATCTTATGCAGTTTTTTATGTTTAATGATTTTTTAATTCCTTTTTTAGTTGTTGGATTAGCAGAACTTGGCGATAAGACACAAATTGCAATTCTGATCATTGCATCAAAAACCAAAAATCACATTTCTTTATTATTGGGAATCGTTATAGCATTTATCATTACAAATGGATTCTCTATTCTCTTAGGTAATTATGTTACCACATTGTTTGATCTCAAATATATAAAAATTGTTTCGGGATTGATATTCATTATATTTGGTATTTTTTCTTTTCTTGAAAAAAAAGAAGATGAAGAAGTAAAAGATTATGAAATAAAAAATCCCTTTATTACTGGCTTTTTACTTATCTTTGTATTAGAAATGGGAGACAAAACTCAAATAATGTCTGGATTATTAGCAACAAAATATAATTTTATTTTAGTATTTTTGGGTGTGGTTTTATCATTAACGTTGTTGTCAATTCTAGCAATTTACTTAGGTAAAATCCTAAGGGGGAAAATTCATCGTAAACTCTTGTCCATCTCTTCGGGTATCATATTTATTCTTATAGGTTTACTTACAATAATTGGTATTTAATTTATTCCTCAGAAACATTTATAAAATATTCCTGTGAATAAAGAAATTTTTTATTCGATGCAAATATCAATGTTGCATAAGCATCAGAGATAGAACATGATGGACCAAATACTGTTACTCGTTTAGTTTTATTAGATCCATTATTATAATAGGGATTAAAAATATGTTGTTCATAATAATTTCCAGAGGAGGCTAAGCAGATATTTTTTAAAAACAAAATTTGATCGATTTTTTTATGGATTGGATTTGAGTGATAAGATTCAAGACCAATCATCCAACCCTTTGGATATTTCTTGGGACTATTACCCACACAAATTTCACCACCAATTTCAATTAAATAAGAATAGAGATGATTCGTTTCAAAAAGAACTTTAATTAAATCTACTGTATAACCTTTTGCTATGGCATTAAAATCAAATTCGATAAATGAAAATCGTTTCTTGATGTAATATAAATTCTGTTCTTTTTGAATACGAAAAAGATTACAGATTTGTTCATAGTTTGTTTCTTCAATGGATATATACTTAGATAGATTTTTTAAGATACTCTTTTTGTAGGGAAAAAAATAGGCATGAGATTTTAAACATATTTCTTGGGATAATTCAAATAGTTTTATTTCTGTTTCATCAAATTCAATGGATTCATTCCTGTTTAATTTAGAAATTTTTGAATCCTCTTTATACAAGGAAAATGCATGATCTATTTTATAAAAAATTTTATATATTTCATCTTCTAAATAAGAAGTATTTACGGAATTATCTCGTATTTCAATCACAATATTAAAGTTTGTGCCAAAAATATTCCCTTCTTTTTGCCAATAAAAAGTCTCAGAGTCACTTTTTATAAAAGACTTGCAAGAAAGAATTAAAAGTAATAACAAAGTTATGCGAATTGACATCTAAATTTCTTTATTTAAAATTAGATTTAAAGCTTCTATGGAAAGATACCAATCCTTGTTTAAAAGAGAATACAAATGTATAAAATGTTTAAAAATATTAGTTTCGGAATTTTGAACTAAATGTTTTAGATTCAAAAATTCTTTTAAATTTAATTTTACAGTGGGATAAAAATTGAGCTTTAGTTTTTCGTATTTTTTTAATTTTAGATCCTGTTTAACTAGATCTAATAATTCTAAAAACGTTAGATTTCCATCTATGAATCCAGATTCTTTAAAACGAAAGGCAGTATATACTCTACCTTCAGCAACATGCTTAACCTGTTCCATGAGCTTTCCTCTACCTCTTGCAACTCTTTCTAAGAAAATGTGATAAGTATCATTTGTAGATTTTTCTAATAAAGCTCTTGCTTCTTTATTTAGTGGTGTTGATTCAGAAAAAATGGATGTGGTTTTATCAAACATTAATTTGGATTTATTGATTTTAAATTTTTTGTATAAGTTATGTACGGTTGGTCTTAATCGAAGAACTCCAATAGAACCTGTAATCGATGATTGATAAGAATAGATTTTGTTTGCACCACAAGAGATATAGTATCCACCGGATGCTGCTACTGAACCTTGCATAATATAAACGGGTTTTAATCGCGATAATTTTCTTATTTCTTGATATAATAATTCACTTGCATCACTCATTCCTCCAGGGCTATTAAGATAAATGATAATAGCTTTATGATTTGAATCCTTTAATTCTCGAATTAGTTTTATATATCCATAAGCATTAATAATACCAGCCTTAGGTTGACTCTCTTCATCACCTTTGGTAATAATACCATCCATAACTACGATAGCAACTTCATGAAATGGAAAAAAATTTATGAACTTATACTGACTCTTTTTTATGATTTTTAAAAACTGTTCTTTTGTAATAATATTAGAGGATTTTTCTTTTTTTATATTTAAACTTTGATTTTCTTTTGCTTTCGTATCTCCTTGTCCTTGGATAGAATGTTCAATTTCTGTAGTTATAAGAGGGGATTTTTTTTCTAAGATAAATTCTTGGAGACACACTTTATCAACAAGTTGATGTATTAAACCACTTTCAAAAAGATCTTTACCAGAAATAATGGATTGATCTAAGAATAGTTGCCATATTTTTTCTTTGCTTTCTTCTCTAAGGGTTGGTGTTTGATAGAGATAACTTCGAATCAATCTTCTTCTATCTTCTATTAATTCTAGTATGTTTTCTTTTGCATAAGGGGAAATTTTATTTTTACTATAGATTTCTCCAGCACTTTTATATTTACCCGCATTAAAAACTTCAATATCTATACCTATATTTTTAAAAAAGTCTCTTAAGTAAAATTGTTCAAAATGGGGAAGTATGATGTAAAACTGTGACCAATCGCCTGTATAACGAAAATCACAACTTGATAAAATTAAAATTGTCTTAATTCCACCTTCATCAGCATAGCCGTAAATGGTTTTACCTTTTGAACGTATTTTTTGTAATAGATTTATGATATCTTCAATTTGATTCCATTCTAAATATTCTAATGATGGGATTTCCAAAATTACGTTTTTGATTTTACGTTCCTCTGCGATATGGTTTAATTGTATTAAAAAAGAAAAATAATGGTTTTCTTCCTTTTCTTTGAAAAATTTTAATATTCCAGTCTTTTCAAAATAAGATAAATTGGAAGGGATTTTTAAATATAATGTTTTTTCTGATAAAAGTTTATATGTGATTTTATAATATAAATAAATGAGAATTCGAAATGGTAAAAAA
>JBEQAN010000153.1:0-4254 GCA_041640315.1 Leptospiraceae bacterium | reverse complement strand
AAATATAGTACCCTTCTTTCTACATTGTTTGTAAAAAAGCCTCTAAAATCACTGCTATAGTTATGACCATTATAATGGCTATAAACCTCTGGCACTCTTGCAAGAACTTCTTCGAGACTTTTATATCCATATTTTTCAATTTCATCAGAAGTTATCAATGTAACGTTTGCAGGTGTATCTTGTAAAAGAATTTTTGTTTTAGTTGCAGACACAACAAACTGTTCTTGTTGAAATAATTTTAAGGTTTCTTTAACCTGTTCTTCTTCACTACCTTTATATAAATTAAAGGAATATTCTTTTGAAATATCTTCATTAAGTAAATAATCTTGAATATTTCTAAAATTTGTTTTTTTAATACTATTTGTTGCGATAAAAATATAAAGGTTATCAGAAAACTTTTGTATGCGCTTTTGATTATCTTCTTTAATTTCATCAAAAGGTAAGTTTAGCAGTTGATCTATTTTATCTAAAGGATCAACAATACTAAAGGCATCTATAATATATTTGGTCTTAGCATCATAGATCTGTCCATATAAATTTATATTATATCTACCTTGATTGTAAAATCCATGTATAATAAAATCAAAATCAGGATAATCTTTTTTTAAAGCACTCTGTAATTTTTCATTTGAAACTATTATTCTATATCCGAACGATTTAAATTTTTCAATGATATTATTTTGAATTAAATTTTCAATTTGTTCATTTTTTTGTGTTTTATAAGGATCAAATGGAAGTAGTAAAATTTGTTGGGAATAGAGATTTATTTTGAAAATATATAAAAATATAATTATTGTAAAAATTTTCAAATAATTATTCATATTTCCCCCTGAAGAGAAATTATTGATTTTTTAATATATTTTCTAAACTCTCTTGTTTTTGTTGTGATAATTTAAGATATTCTATAGCTAAAGTATTTCCAGGTTGAATTAATAATACATTATTTAATATATTAATAGTTTCTTTATATTTCCTTGACTCGAAAAAAGTTTTTGCCAAATTCATCATATCTGGTATTTTTCTTGATAATTGATTTCGAAGATTTTTTAATTGAACATTTGCTTCCATATTTTCTGGATTTAATTGTAAAGAGCGTTGATATAATCGAATCGATTCAAAAGGATTGTTACTCTCAAGTTCTTTTGCTTTATTTGATAATAACATACTATATTCATTTACAACGATGCTTTTTAATTCATTTAATTCTGCATGTATGGGATTTATTTTTAAACCATAATTAATCTGTTCAAGTGCCTTATCGTATTGTTTATTATAATAAAACTCCATCGCTTTATTTAATGCTAATTTAGTGACTTCACCAGTTTTCTTATCTATGATTAAGGAATAATAATAATTAGCGCCAGGATTCTTAGGATCCTCTTCTAAAATTTTTTTAAAAATCTTTTCTGCTGATTGTATTTTTTGATTTTGATATAATTCTACCCCAAATGTATACAAACGCGTTAAATTAGAACGTTTGATTAATACATCGGGTATTGCAATATTTTGCTTCTTTGCCTGCTGTTCATTAATATTATAAAATAAATCTCCTTCTTTTAAAGTTTGAATAAATAGTTCTTTACAACTTTGATTATTATTCAAGATAGAATTTACCATTGCTCCCATTTTTATACCAACTTTTGTATAATCTGGAGAAATAGAAATTGTACCCCCCACCTTTAACAACGAATCATACTTGACTAAAATCATAAATTGATATTTAATAGACTCTTGTGATAAATAATCCAAATTTTCAATTGTATAAATGGGATCCTCTACAACAAAAAATGCATCAATGATTTCTTTATATTTATCAATAATAGATTTAAATTCCCGATGGATTTCAGAACCTGCAATATGTTCATGAATAAAATAAATTTGGTTTGGTATATCTTTATAAATTCCTTCCATTGCTATCGTTTTACCTAATTCAGAAGTAGTAATGGAAAGAACATTTCTAAAAGAAGGATTAATTTCTTTAATCAATTTGAAATAATTTTCTATAGGAACTCTTACATCAACTCCACATATGTTATCACTAATTTTTAATTTGTGAATGTTAGTTACATGAGAGAATATTATTTTTGTTTTTTTTAAATATTCGATAGATTGTAGCGTCGCTATATCTCCTATAGTTAGAATTATATCTTCCTTATCAAGACTTTTAAAAAATTCTTTTGTATTATTTCCATATTGATCTTGGATTTGATTCCAATAATATACTTTTAATGGATATTCTATATTCGATTGTAATCCAGTAATTGTTTGTTGATAAATAGATAGATTATCAGACATCAACACAATCAATTCATTTTGTGCATTAATTGCTAATAAAGGAATAAAACATAATATATATAATAATGATTTTTTTAGTATCATATATATCTTAAAATTTCATTATTTTATTTTGTAATCTTCGGAGGTTTTTTTGAGCAATAGAAAAAGAAGGATCTATTTTTAAACACTTTTCTAATAAAATTCTAGACTTTTCGAAATCCTTGTAAATATAAAATATAACAGCAAGATTATTTAAAGCATGGAGATGATTGGGAATTAATTTTATGATTGTTTCATAGTATTCTTTTGCTCTTTCATAATTTTGAATTTGAGCATAACTATTCGCTAACTTCATTAAAATTTCAATATTTTGTCCATCATATTGTAAAGCATCTTCAAAAAGTCTTATTGCGTTTAAATAGTTTTTACTAGAATAATATTCCATTCCTTTAATAAATAAAGAATTTGCATCTTTGTTAGAAGATAATACTAGTCTTGATAATTGAACTTCTTTTTCTAATTCTTTTATTTTTTCTTGATCATAACCAAGTTTTCTTAGTTCTTCTAAAAGAACTTCACATCGTGTAACAATATTCATTTTTATATACATTTTTATTAAATGTAAAATATTATTAATATTATTGGGATCGCGAAGATATAACATTTCAGCGAAGTCAATTGCTTCTTTTTTTTGATCAGAATTCCATAACGTTTTAGAAATAGCAAAAAGTATGTCATTATTATATGGGAAATATTTATAGTATTGATAAAAAAATTTATATGCTTTTATGTAATCCTTAAGTAAATAGTATATATTTCCTAAGTGATATGTAATTGAAGGATATTGATCGATATATTTTTCTAAATCTTGTATATGCTTGAGATATTTCCTCTTTTGGGAATTATCAAGCTCTTGAAATTTTTCTATCAGAACTTTTCTTAATTCAGTGATTTGATCTAAAATATCATCAGAAATCATTTCATTATATTTAAAAAGTGGCTTTATAAATTCAATTTTTAACATAGAAATATCATCAATTACTTTGTAATGAGTAAAAATGTAATCAAAAATTTTTTTTAAGTCTCCATCGTTTTCTTCTATAATTTTTAAGATTAAGAATTCATCTTCATTAATGACTTCTTGTTTTTCTTCATTCACATATATGAGATCATCTTTACCATCTGAACCAACAAAAACGATATCTCCAGGTTGAAGTAAAAATGTTCTTAAAGAAAAGTTTTGTTTTTCTATAGAATTACCTAATTTCTTTAATAAGTTTTCTTCTTCGAGAAATTGCGCTTTTTTATTTCTATAAATTATACTATAAGGATGTTCTACATTCGTAAAATACATGAAACCACATTCTTCGTCAATTAATCCAAAAACACAGGAAATATACATTGTTCCTTCAAAGGATAAGAAAATTTGTTGTAAATCTTGATATACATTTTTTAACCAAATTTCTGGTAAATTTGTAGATGCCTTTCCATACTTTGCTTGAATCACAAGAGAATTTATTATACTTCCTAAAACTAAAAGACCACCAGCACCTTGAATAGACTTACCCATTGCATCTGCATTGATAAAAAATAAAAAATTTTTATCCCCTAACTTTATCGTGGAGGTAAAGCAGTAATCCCCACCTATTTCTGCCTGCCATCTTTTATACGAAAATTGCTTTTTTTGTTTTATCAAAAATTCTGTTTTTATATTATTACTTGTATTGTGGTTTCCTATGAAGGGTTGTAGAAGTAGTGATGTAAGATAATAGTCTCCATCTTGTTGATTTTTCAACTCTTGAACCTTTCTTAAGGATTCATTTAATTCGTATGTTCTTTGTCTTACTTTTTCTTCGAGATTTTGTGTAAAATCTTGAATACTCTCTGCCATTTGATTAAATGTAAAAGCTAATTCTCCAATCTCATCATTAGTATGAACTTGAATTCTGTAATTAAGATTACCCTCTCCAAAAATTC
>JBEQAN010000152.1:0-4285 GCA_041640315.1 Leptospiraceae bacterium | reverse complement strand
GGAATAACTCTTCTCTAATTTTACTTTCATCTTCTAAAATTTGCATGGTTTTATAAAATTCTTCTTCATCTATTTTTTGAATTGCAAACCCAGTATGAACCAAAACATAATCCCCTTTTTCCAGGGGTCGAACTAAACTGATATCAATTTGTTTTCTTACAGATTTATATTCTACGATTGCTTCATAATCGGATTTGATCTCAACTACTTTCATGGGAATTGCAAGGCACATGATACCTCCTTCTCAAATATTGGAATTTAATTTAGCATTTGCAACCAAAATTTGCCCAATTGATATAGAGCTATCACCCGGCGATAATTCTTTATGAAAATATAAATTTACATGAGTTTTTAGAAATCTTTCAAAAAAGTGTAGCAACAATACGTTTTGAAAGCATCCACCACTAAAAACAACTTCTTGTACATTAAATTTTTTACAAAATTCTAAGATCATTTCTGAATATGCTTTTGCTAAGGTATAATGAAATTTTAAAGCTATATATGATTTTGATTTGTTCTCTTCTATATCCTGTAGAATATAGGAAATCATAGGCCGCCAATCTAAGTATTGAATAGAATTTTCGAATTTTACAAAAAAACTATAAGGATATGATTGTTGAATATTGACATAATCTTTATTTGTATTTGTTAATGCAGTTTGTTCTAAAGCTATGGCACTATGCCCTTCGTAATCTGAATACAAACAAATCCCTAAAAGAGAAGATAGTGCATCAAATAATCGACCACAACTTGTAGTGTTTTATAAATTTATATTTTTTTCTAACATACTACTAAGAACTTGTATTCTAAATCCATCCTCATAAAGATGTTTTAGATTCTTAAAGTTTTTTAACCATTCACTAAATGAATATGATATATTATTAAATTTATAAATTTCATATAAAATACTTATAGCCAATCGATCAACTTCTTTAATGGATTTTTCTCCTCCACATAATTGTAAGGGATATAAACTTGCTAAATGTTTAAAATTTTTATAATTTGCTAGATATATTTCTCCCCCTACTATTCTGGGATGATTTTTTGTAATCCCAAAACCTGTTCCATCAAGGGCTATACCAATTACATCCTTCTGAAGATGATTTTCGAACATACATGATGCTATATGAGCATGATGATGTTGTACAAAAATAATTTTATTCTTTGGAAACTGAGTCAATGCCCATTTGGTATTTTCATAATTAGGATGATAGTCTACCACAACATAATCTGGTTCAAAATAATAGATTTTTTTATAATAATTAATAATCTTTCTAAAAGATTCAAAGGTTTCCCATTCACTTAAATCTCCAATGAAATGGGAAGAAATGATTTTATTTTTGTGCAAGATAGAAATTGTATTTTTTAATTGAGCTCCTAATCCCAGAATAGAATAAGAATGTTTAAGGTTCATTACAAAGGGGGTATACCCACGACTATTTCGAATTTTGATAATGTGATTTTTATAAGTTTTTAATACAGAATCATCGTTCCATACATGAATTTTTCTATTATGTGTGATCACTACCTCAGCTAAATCAAAGATTCTTTCCTCATCTTGATACAAAATAGGTTCATCTGAAAAATTCGCACTTGTCATAATTAATGGTTTTTTATACTTATGCATAAGTAAATAATGTATAGGTGTATATGGTAAAAAAGCACCTATATAATTTTGTGGTGGTGGTATTACAAAGGGAGAAAATTTTTTTTTGGCTTTTACAAGAACGATGGGAGCTTGAGGAGAATTTAATAGTTCTTTTTGTTTTTTATTTAAAATTGCATATTCTTTAATAGATTCCATAGTAGGAAACATGATAGCAAAAGGTTTAAATCCTCTCCTTTTACGATTTCGTAATCTTTTTACTGCATCATCATTATAAGGATCACATGCAAGATGATAACCCCCTAATCCTTTGATTGCAACAATCCATCCTTTTTGAATCATTTGAATCATTGAATCAATCAAGTTATCATAATATTGAATACTTTTATTTTTTGATATAATTTGTTGATAAATTTCTCTAAATTTTTGTTTTAGAAACATTGAGTAATTGATTTGATTATTTTGATATTCTTCTTTAGAAACTACTATATAAACCGGCCCACAACGATGACAAGAAATCGGTTCAGCATGAAAACGTCTATTGAAGGGATCATTATATTCTTTTTTACAATCCTCACACATTAAAAATTCATTCATCGTTGTATTTATTCTATCATAAGGATGATCTTTTATTATAGAATATCTTGGACCACAATTAGTACAATTTATAAAAGGATAAAAATATCGAGGATTATTGGGATCTAAAAGTTCTTTTTTACAATCTTCACAAAGAGCTATATCCGGTAAAATATCTGAAAATTCATTTTCAATTGAACGACTAGATAAGATTATAAAATCTTTTTCATTATTTTTAACTATAAGTTCATGCATTTCAATAGAATCAATTTTAGAAAGTTTCGGTTTTTTTTCTAATAGATCTTTTAAAAAACCTTCGATTTGATTAGCTTCCCCTTGAATCTCAATAGAAACTTTTCCACCTTCGTTTAAAACAAAACCACTTAGAGAATAAATGTGAGCTAATTTATACACAAAAGGACGAAAACCAATCCCTTGGATATAACCTTTTAATTCAATTTTTTTTCTTATTATGTTTTGTTTAATTAAAGGAGAGTGATTCATTTAGTTGGGCAAAATTTTTAATAATCTTATATTGATTTCTTTCTTTACTTCTTCTAGTAAAGTTGGTAAGATTGATTGAATCTCTTCTGACAATTGAACTGTAGTCATTTTTGGAAGGGCATCTATAGAAACTGTAATCAATAAGATATCGGGAAGCTCTTTTCCAGATAGATAAAAGGCATCGAGTAAATCCTTTAAACCTATATCATGAGCAGTTAAGGTTTTAGGATAATCTGAAGAAAAACGCGGGTATAATTTAGATATTGTTCCAATAGGTTTTCCATCATTGGAAGCATCTATAATGATGATTTGTTTTGCCATTTGCATGAATTCTAGTAAATGAAAACCACCAACCCCTCCATCGAGGAGTTGGACTTTCTCAGGTAGATTTTCTTTTTCTAAGAAATGAATTAAATGAATCCCAACCCCTTCATCCCCCATGAGGTAATTCCCAATACCCATCACCAGTAAGGGTATCTTAGTTTCTTCATTCATCTTTGTTCTTTGGGATAAATTTCCAGCCACTAAACATAGATGAAATTATACCTGTTCCTTCCACATAATCATGATAAGCTGCAATATAAACATGTATCATAGCAAAGATAATAAAAAACCATGTAGTTAAATGATGGATAAAGCGAACGTTGTAATCTCCACCTACTACGAAAGAAACCCAAGAAAAAAGTTTCGGAATAAAGAAAGTACTCATCTGAGAATAATAAGCAAATCCCGTAGCAATTTGAATAATTAACATAATAAAAAATATAATATAGGATAATGCTGCTAAGGGGTTATGTCCAACAAATGGTTTTCCTTCTAATTTTATTAAGAATATATCAGTTTTCAATACATCCTTTAAAGCATTCCAATGAATTTTTCGAAATGGATTCATAGATTTCCACCGCGCATATTCATTGCCGTAAAATCCCCAATAAATTCTTACTACAAAGTTCAGTAATAAAATATATCCTAAAATAAAGTGAATCATTCTAATGGTTCCATACCAAAATTGTTGAGAAGCTTCTAACTCAGATAAAATAGCGGGTGGAGAGGCAATAATAAAACCCGTAATAGTTAAACCTACAACACAAATGAAATTTATCCAATGAAACATTCTAACAGGAAATTCCCAAATATACTTTTTTTCATAGATTACTTGATTCATATCTAAGCTCCTTATAAGGCTCGAACTTGTGTAATATGTTGACCATTTGGATCATAAAGATGTACTGCGCACGCTATGCATGGATCAAAGGAATGGATCGTTCGTAAAATTTCAACTGGCTGATCTAATCTTGCTATTTTTGTTCCTATTAATGATTCTTCGTAAGCAGATCGATTTCCTTGTGGATCCTTAGGAGAAGCATTCCAGGTTGAAGGAACTACTAATTGATAATTTTCAATTTTTTTGTCTTTTATGACGATCCAATGAGCTAAAGCACCTCTGGGAGCTTCTGTCATTCCAACACCTTGTGCTGTTTTTGGCCAAGAATTTGGATCCCATTTTTCTTTAACATGAGTCACAGTATTACCATTTTTTATATTTTGAATTAATTTATCAAAAATTTCAAGAGACCAATTTGCAACTAATTGAGTTTC
>JBEQAN010000151.1:0-4333 GCA_041640315.1 Leptospiraceae bacterium | reverse complement strand
GTGTATTGTTCATTAAAAATTTTAGAGATCACAGAGAAATTTAATGAGTATTTATATAAAAACTTTCATGAAAAATTTCAAATACGAATAGGATTAGCTTATGGGAAAGCGGTACTCGGTATGATTGGTCACAGACAAAAACCTCAATATACTGCTATTGGAAGTGTTGTTAATCTTGCCAGCCGGCTTGAATCTGCAAATAAAAAAACAAATACGTCTATATTAATTTCTGACTCTATTTATCAACTTTTACAAAATCAAATTGATGTCCATAAAAGATATAAACTTCGATTAAAAGGATTTTCTAAACCAGAGTTTGCATATAGTTTAAAATCCATAAAAGGATTAGCTAAAGAAAAAAGAGATAAAATTTTTGAAGAAAAGGTCCAACAATTATATCAAAAACAAAATGAATTTGTAAATCCATCTACCCCCTTAGAAACTTATACTAATGAAAATCATTTAAATCTTACAGAATCCCATTTAAAACTTGAGGTAGATAAACAACATTCTCAAATTCTATTTCAAATTTCTCATTTAACTTCTATAATCACGGGATTTGTAAAAGATTTTGAATATGAATTTTATCTTGATAAACATGATTTTAAGAATTCCAAATTAAAACTTATAATCCCAGTTAGAAATATTACAACCTTTTTAGAAGCAAGAGATCAACACCTCTATAGCAGAGATTTTTTCGATGCAGAGAATTTTCCCAATATCATTTTTTTAAGTCATGATATTCTAGAAGTAGGATTCAATCAATACAACATATATGGAAATTTATTCATTCGTGGCATATCAAAAAAAATTGTATTATTTCTTGAGAAAAAAAGCGAAGAAGTAGATCCCTTTCAAAACAAAAAAATCTGTTTTTCTGGTAACACATCGATTAATCGTTATGATTTCAATATTAATTTTAACATACCATTAAATAATGATAAATTTCTTATAGGTAATATTGTAAAAGTTATTTTTGAATTTCAATGTATAATTCGAGAATAAATTATCATAATAACGTAAATTAAATTGATATAAAATAAATTATCAATTTTTAACTCCTAATGTAATGATAATTTAATAATATTTTTTATATATATCTATTAGCAATTTTACATGTTTATTCCAATCAAATTTTTGAACTTGTTTTTTCCCCTTAGAAATCAAATTTTTTCTTAAACTCTCATTATTATATACCTCTAAAATTTTTTCTTTTATTTCTTCTTTTGAGTATGGATCAAAATAGATGGTAGCATCGCCTCCTATTTCAGGTAAACTCGCTCGATTGGATGAAATGGTAGGAATACCACATGCCATCGCTTCAAGCAAAGGAAATCCAAAACCTTCTATTTTCGATGGCATTACAAGTAAATATGCTGAAGAATATAAAAGTCTCAACTCTTCTTTTGGTATATAAGGTAAAAAATAAACAAATCTTCGCATATCTTCTGTTAGAATTGGTTTTACATAATCGGGAATTTTTTTATTAGTTCCACTGACTACTAATGGCAAAGAAAAACCATTTTTCCATAAATCTTTTAAAGCTAAGAGTAAACCATCTAAATTCTTATGTTTTTTCCCTATGCCAACTACAAGTAAAAATGTCTCTGGTAGTTGATATTTTTTTAAAAAATCTTTGATTTGTTTTTTTGATGCGGGATAAAAAATTTTCGTATTAATACCATTATAATTTACATAAATATTATCGCCCTTACAAAAAGGGAACTCTTCAAGTAAACGCTTTTTTGTATATTCTGATACTGTAATTATAGCTTTAGCTTTTTTTATAACTTGTTTTAATAATGTTTTTGTGTAAAATCTATAATAAAATTTTTGAAATTCTTCGGAATCTAAATGGATTAGATCATGGATTACAACCACTCCATGCTTTAAATTTTTTATGGGTGCATTATAATGCGGAAAATGATATAATCCCTTTTCGTTAATTAGATTTGGAAATAACCATTGCTCTTTAATTGTGTAAATAGGTACATCAAAATGATGAATGGATTGAAAATTAGGATAATATTCTTGAATTTTTTTTGAATTTCCAATCAATGTAAGATGAATATGTTTATTTTGCATCAATAATGAAAGGACTTCTTCGATTTGTGTTCCTATGCCAGAGAATCCAAGCATTCTTGCATCAAAATAAATATTTAGAAGGTTTGACATAATAGTAAAATTATATTTTTTTACTATCTTGTGAATTTATTTTTATTTAAGCTCAATAAATTCTTTCTAGTTTTAGGAATCTTTATAGGATTATATAATTGTATTAACCAAAAAGAAAATCAATATTCCATCGAAGAAGTTAACATAAAACTTTTATCGATTTTAATCGTTAAAAATATGGAGTGTAATACACAAAAACAAATTTCTCTAATTTATTTTCCTATTGAAAAAAATCAAATCGATTTGTGTGTCTATGAACTTTTTTTTGAAACTTGTAATCAATGGAATTATAATATTTTACCAGAATCTTGTAAAAATTTAAATATTAACCTAAATAATTGATATCCATCAATTTATAATTTTTTAATTTATTCATAAAATCTTCAGAAGAAAGAGGTGGTGCAAAGAAAAAACCTTGTACATATCGAATACCCATTTTGTAGAGTTTTTTTAATGTTTCTATATCTTCAACTCCTTCAGCAATAATTTCAAAATTTAAACTTTTTGCTAAAATTATGATTGCTTCTAAGATTCTATTATGTTGATCGCTTTTTAGTTTCTTAACAAAAAGTTTATCTATTTTTATAATATTAATTGGTAGATCCTGTAATTCTGCCAAAGAAGAGTACCCTGTTCCAAAGTCATCAATTGCAATTTTAAATCCTAACTCCTTTAAATAATATAATTTTCGTAAGTTTGATTCTTTATCAAGCATTGCTAACGATTCAGTAATTTCTATTACAATTCCAGATGAATCTAAATTCAACTCTCTTTGTAAATCAATAAGATTCATTAAAAATAAATCTGAGTGAAGAAGTCGCCTCGAAACATTGATTGATATATATATATTATCAATTTTATTGACTTCTTTATAGAATTCAAGGGCTTTTTTCATCATATAAAAACTTAATTCTTCAATCAATCCCAAATCCTCTGCTATAGGAATAAAAATATCTGGTCCTATATAAACGTCTTTATGAAGTTGTTTTAATCTTGCTAAGGCTTCCATGCCAGCTATTCGATTTTCTTGGATATCATAAATAGGTTGAAAATATGGATCAATTCTATTTTCTGAAATTGCTTCTAATAAGTGGCTTCGAATTTCTAATTTACTTATAAGGGAACTTTTCTTAGGGAGATTAGAGGCAAAAATAAATTGAAATCGACCATTTTGTTTACCATAGTTTAAAGCTTTATCTGCCTCTCCATACAAGGTATCAATGGTCATACCATCGATAGGATAAATAGAGATACCAACGGTAAATGTGATAAAAAATTTCTCACCTTCAATGTAAAGAGCTTCCTTAGAGATCATTCTTAGCTTTTCTATAAAGGGGAATAAATCGGATTTATTTTTAATATTTTCTATAAAGAAAACAAATTGATCTCCGCCCCATCTATATACGCTATAGGCAATTTCTGGTATTTGTCTTAGCTTTTCTGCAAACAAACTCAATACAAGATCTCCAAAACGATGACCTAAAAGTTCATTTACATGGTAGAATTTATCTAAATCCAAAAAACCTACTGCTATCATAGTTCTATTTCTGTCTGCTCTTAATATGGCTTTATATAGATCCTCTTCTAAACGATTACGATTAGGTAGGGATGTAAGTATATCATGTTCAGCTAGTAAAATAAATTGTTTTTCTGATATATATTCTAGGGTAATATCTTTTATAATACCACGTATAAATTTATTTTTTTTATTGACAATATAGATAAAATCAGCTTCGAACCATTCATTTCTTGTTCTTGAAATTTTTACTGGAAATCTAATCCTTACACTCTTTTTTCTAAAAAATAAATTATTAAGAACTGTGCGAACATACTCCCGATAATCTTCTAAGATTATATCCAAAAAACTACTATTGTAAGTTAACTTAGGAAATTTAGAATTTGGAACATAATTTAAATATAAAACATTTAAATTTTGATCCAGTTCAATAACATGTAGATTTAATAATGAAAGGGTTTGTAAATATTTTCGATGTTTATCCAAAGCCTCTATTGTTAAGCTTAAATCTCGCAAAATACCTAATATTAAACTTTGACGTTTTTGTTTAATATACGTAATGGATGCTTCTATTGGAATTTCCATACCAATTGAATTTTTAATCATCAATCGCATCTTACTATTTTTTAGTTTATTTTTATT
>JBEQAN010000150.1:0-4348 GCA_041640315.1 Leptospiraceae bacterium | reverse complement strand
ATAATACTACCTACTATAATTCTTACCATATTATGTAAAAAAGCGTTTCCGCGAATTTTAATAGAATATAAGGGAAGATTTAAAAAAGGTTCATTGAATTTTGTAATTTTTATAAATTCCACATATCTTATTGTATTTTCATTTGTTTTTCTACAAAAAGCTTTAAAATCATGTTCACCTATCAAATCATTTAAATCTTTTTCTATAGAAAATAAGTCTACTTCTTCGTATAAATGCCAGATTTTATTTTCTAAAAAAATTGGATTTTTTTTCCCACTATAAATTAAGTATTCATATTCCCTTGCAATACAATCAAATCTAGCATGAAAATTCTCAGGTACTTGATGAAATCCCACAACGCTAATATGAGGTCCCGCTAAGGCGTGAATAGAATTAATAAATTTATGTATGTTTGTTATTTCTCCTGGCGCCATGAAACTTATAACTTGCCCACTTGCATGAACCCCTGCATCGGTTCTACCCGCTATAGCAATTCGTATTGGTTTTCGAAATATAATTCTTAATGCATCTTCAATTTTTTTCTGTACTGTGACCCCATCATTTTGAATTTGAATTCCAGAAAATTTCGTACCATCATAAGCAATAGTTAAAGCATATTTCATACTACTCCTGTACTTTTACTCCAGTAATCTGTTCAATTTTTTCATTGATGGATTCATATAAATCTCTTGTCAAATTAATGATAGCTGAAGGTTTTGCTTTCGAAACTTTACCCATTCCATATAACTTACCTATCATTCTTTTAGTATTTTCTAATAATTTAACTTTTTGTTCATCTG
Source organism: Leptospiraceae bacterium (assembly GCA_041640315.1). Classification (GTDB taxonomy): domain Bacteria; phylum Spirochaetota; class Leptospiria; order Leptospirales; family Leptonemataceae; genus SKYB61. The sequence continues at coordinate 3,548 of JBEQAN010000150.1, read as the reverse complement.
TTGATGCTAAGTCATCAAGAAACTTATAGTTGAAATATCCATTAAGATAAATCACTCCATCAAAACCCCAATTTTTATCTGTATCAGGACCAAGTAAATGAGTAAATTGCTCATGAGGTTCAGCTCCAGAGCTCATGATATCTAATAATAATTTATAATAATGAACAGCTTTTAAATACAAAAACTTTTGAATTTTATTATAACCAATATCTGGAAACTTTTCATGTATATCTCCAATTAACCATGCTGCTCTTAAAGTACAAATTGCTTTTTTTGGTGTTGGAGCAATTTGATTTCCACGTTTTTGATAACAATCAATTGCAAGTATATAAGAAGCTGCTCCCGTTATTAGATTTCTATTTTCTTCGAAATTGAGTTTACCAAATATTTTTTGAATTCCTTCTTTTCTTGAAGACGTTTCTAATTTAATTTTTTCTAATTCTTGCTCTTGTAATTTGTTAAAATCCTCACCAAATGAAGCGTAAAAACAACTTGGACAAACTGAAATAGGATAGATTAAAGGTATTATGACTCCAAATTTTTTTGAAGGAACATAAGTTCTTCTTAATTCTTTTGTTAAATCACCAGCTATTAATCTCCCACCACCTGTTAATAACATTTCTTTATAATATTTCGAACCACATACTGGACAAATGGTAGGGTCTTTCATTCTATATGATATGTTTCTTTGACTTAACATTGTAAAACCTCCAAACTTGAAAATCATCCAATGTATTAAAATTTTATGTTTCATTTAATATCATTAAATCAAGAGAGTATTTTCTATGTCATAACAATTCATAATTACCATGCATTTAATTTTAAAAAATTTATTCGATTGTAATCTTATAGTATTTTTTACCGATATAAATTATAAAAGGAATATATATGGCAAAACAAATTTTTTTAAAATTCCAAAAATTATTTAAAAATTTTAATGTGATATTTTTTTTAGTTGTACTTTTTACAAATACATTCATACTTTCTGAATCTGTTTCTGAAAAAGCGGTATTTCATAGAAATCATCTAATCCAAACTTTTAGAAAATTACGTCCAATGGTATACAATTTCCCTTGTGATCCTTATCCAGAATGTATGCCAAAGGATCCTCAAGAAAAATTAAAAAACCCTGGTTTCCATGTAGAATTATATAGAAAAGCAAAAAGAATTTATCAAGAAGGAATTGTTTATCTATTTGAAAAAAATTATGTAAATGCATATTCCAGATTTTTAGAATCACAGGCTGTAGTGGATAAACTATTGGAATCCTTAAGTCAACTCTATATTGATAGAAGTGAATTAATGTTTAGAGAAGCAATAGAAAAAAAGAATCCAAACGACCCCAACGATATGTCTTTAGTGGATATTTCCATGGATTTCGGGCCTAATTCTAAATTAAGAAATGATTTTCAAAAAGCAAGAGAAATTCCTTTAGATCCGAGACGTTATGATCCGAGAAATTTTCACTGGGCTGTTAACAAATATAAAATAGAACAAGCAACACAAAAAGGGTATGAGTATCTAGGTCTTGCAAAAGAAACAAGAAAGAAAGCAGTACAAATAGAAAAAGACGTAAGTAAAACAAAAGAATTTTCACCAGAACTTTTAGTAAAACGAATTGATCTTTATATGAAGACCATTGAATTTACAAAACAGACTAAATTAAACGCGGAATTTGTTTTTGCTCTAAAATATCCGTATGATAATTATCCACTATATAATCAATTTGGAAAAACTGAAAAGATAGGGGATAAAGAAGGAGAGATACCTTCCTTACATGGAGTAAAAATGAATTGGTCAAAAAACCCTTATGTTTATCCAAAAAAATTACATCCTATTTTTGATTTTAGAGTACCAGAAAAATGGCACGTTGATACAGTGGATGCTCATGGAATGCGATTTGATGATGAATTCGACGTAATGATTAAATTTAGATATTATAAAGATAAAAAACCCCCTGTTGAAATCTTAGAAGATAAAAGTGACCCTAAACCACCTACCCCACTACCAGATACGTAAAAAAATGCCAGTAATTGGCATTTTTTCTATTTTTATAATGTTAAACTTTTTTTTACAAAATTTTATTATGCGATTATAAATGAATATTTATTTAAACTCTCATTCATAACATAAATGATTGCATTCAAAATCTACTTGATTATAATATTAATTATAAATTTTTGGAAATTCTAAATTTATAATTACTCAAAAATTAGGAGGATAACCTATGGGGAAAAAAAATTATTTTTTTATAGTTTTGATTTTGTTCACTTCTTTTGTTGGTTTTTGCAAAAAGAAAGATCCAGAAATTCAAGAATTAATAAAAAAATCAAACAGTTTATTTAAACCCTTACCAAATAAAATGCCAGGATTCGAAAATGTGACTCAAGAGCAAATCGAATTAGGTAAAAATTTATACTTTGATAAAAGATTGTCAATTAACGATCAACAATCCTGTAATAGCTGTCATGTATTAGATAACAATGGACCTGGAGTCGATAATAAACCTGTTTCTGATGGAGCTTTACCAGGTAAAAAAGGAGATAGAAACTCACCAACCGTTTTAAATGCTGGATTCCATATTGCCCAATTTTGGGATGGTAGAGCAAAAGATCTCGTAGAACAAGCAAAAGGCCCCATTTTAAATCCTGTAGAAATGGCTATGCCATCTGAAGAAGAAGTTGTAAAAAAAATCTCTGCTATTGCTGAGTATAAAGACATGTTTTCGAAAGCATTTCCTAATGAAAAAAATCCCATTACATACGAGAATATAGCAAAAGCTATAGCAGCTTTTGAATCTACGTTAATAACACAAGATCGCTTTGATGACTTTCTAAAAGGTGATGAAAATGCTCTAACTAAAGAAGAAATTCAAGGTTTAAAAACTTTTATTGAAGTAGGTTGTATACAATGTCACAATGGAGCCCTATTAGGTGGAAATTCATTCCAAAAAATGGGTAAATTAAATCCATATGAAAATTCAAAGGATTTAGGTTTATATAATCTAACAAAAAAAGAAGAAGATAAATATGTATTTAAGGTACCTTCTTTAAGAAACGTTGCTTTAACTGCTCCTTACTTTCATGATGGAAGCGCTCAAACTCTTGAAGAAGCAGTGAAAAAAATGGCGTGGCTTCAGTTAAATAAAGAACTTACTGATGAAGAAGTAAAACAAATTGTTGCATTTCTTAATGCCCTAACAGATAAATCAAGAGTTCAAAAGAAAAATTAATAAAATTACCAGATGCCTGGATTATTATCCAGGCATTTACATTCTTTTTACGAAATATTTATATAAATTTAATTTATAAAAATCTTAATTCTTTAAAATTATCTCTATGAGATTCATTAAAATAATAATTTTGATCCTACTAGGATTGCCACTACTTCCAATCATCTCTTTAGATGAATGGATGTATGTTTATCATCCCACTTTAAACGATAGTTATATTTTAGAGAAAATGAAACAATATCAAACAATCAGTATAACGGGATATAAAATTGATCAATACGGCAATTTAAAGATTAACATAAATATTTTAAAATAT
>JBEQAN010000149.1:0-4366 GCA_041640315.1 Leptospiraceae bacterium | reverse complement strand
TTAATTTTTCTGCTCTTAAATACATGTCGAAAAAAGTTCTTGGCTCTTCCTTGGGTAAATTTTCTAAGGTGAGTTCTTTTATGAGTTGTTTTTCTAAGGTTTGTGTCATAAAATCCCCCAAAATGAAATTAAATTGTAATATGTATATATAAATCAATTTCATGTAATTTTTCAACTAAAAAATTTTATTTTAAAACTAAACGTTTAAAGTATTAAATAATTTTAGAATTTGAAGAATAAAAAACTAAATAAATTACTTGAATTCTAATAACAATTTTTTTATTTAGCTTTTTAAAATTTAATGAATGATTCATGAAGAATTTAAAAGCAAAACTCACTGTATTGTTAAAACCGTATTTAAAAAATAAAAAGGTATTATATTTGATTAATGGTTCTATTATTTTTTTTATTAATATGGTTCTTGCATATCTTATTGTTAAGATTCCTTTTTCTAGTCATCCAAGGATTCAAAATAATGTGGCAAATGTGGTTACAACAGAACTGATGGTCTTTATTTCGTTTTTTATTCATGATAATTTTACGTGGAAAGGCTCTACTTCAAGTTTTATTTATAAAATAATTCGATATCATAGTGTTATGATTGTTTCTATCATTATACGGTTTCTTTCATTTATGATTTTTGATTTTTTACATTTTCCTTTTATGGTTTCCACAGTATTAAGTATTTTAATCATTATTATTTTTAATTTCATTGGTTTTGATAAATTTGTATTTCATAAGTAAAAAAGGAGTAAAAATGAATCAAACGAAATATAAATATACCCTGAGTGTCTTAGTGCCAGCCTATAATGAAGAAAAAACTATAGGTATAATCCTCGAAAAATTGCTAAGATTAAAATTTGTAAAAGAAATTATTGTGATTAATGATTGCTCAACAGATTCTACAGAAGAGATAGTATTAAGTTATAAAAAAAGACATCCCAATAAAATCATCTACGAAAAACTTCCTAAGAACTCTGGAAAAACCGCTGCCATAAGAAGAGCCAAAGAGTTAGCAACGGGCGATATCATTATCATTCAAGATGCGGATTTAGAATATGATCCCGATGAAATAGAAAGTGTCATTGAACCAATCCAAAAAGATATAGCGGATGTTGTTTATGGAAGTAGATTTCTTGTAAAAAAAGCTGCTAGGGTTTTATATTACTATCACTATATTGCCAATAAATTTTTAACGCATTTATCAAATTTATTTACAAATTTGAATATGTCTGATATAGAAACATGTTATAAAGCTTTTAAAAGCGAATATTTTAAAGATATGCCTTTAACGAGTAAAGGTTTTGGCATGGAAGTAGAAATCACTGCCAATCTTGGAAAGATGCCCATACGAGTATATGAAGTTCCTATCTCTTATTATGGCAGAACTTACGAAGAAGGGAAAAAAATTGGTTTTAAAGATGGATTATATGCAATTTTTTATATTATTTATTTTAACCTTTTTGGGAAGCTCAATCCAGAACGTAGAGCTTTTTTAAAGAAATTTTCTAAAAAAACATAAAGTAAGGATTTGAAAATTCAACAAAAGAGATTTATTTTATCATATAATGAAGTTTGATCGATATTATTTTTATTACGTAGATTTTGATGGCAATTTGTATCACGATAATACTTTATTAATCGACAAAAATTTTTTAAATTTCTTTTTTCGGCAAATCCAATACAACAAAACAGGGTATTTTGAAAATTACCCTTATATTTCTCCTTGTGGCAAAGAAATGAATTTTATTGCATGCCCCGACACACCCATTGTTTTTAAATATCTCGAACATCAAGATTTAATTTATGGTGGGGATCTAAGAATCCCCTTTGAACCACAACAATTAAAATATGTGGATATCAGTGGGCAGTTATATTATCCCGTCAAAAATAACATTTTTGGAAGAATTGGGAAATATATCTTGCATGAATTAAGTAATGAAATAATAGAAAAGGATAATAAATTATTTTATAAAAATTTCGAAATTCCCATCTTTTCTTCTTTTGGAGATTTAATAAAATATAAAAACATTATTTTTAAAAATCAATAAATTAAAGTTTGTTTTCTAATTGATGCATCTATCTTATATTTGATCTACTGAATCCTATAATCTTACCGAAAAATGAATTGTGAGTTGGAATACCATCTTAATGGGACTTGGCAGAATTGCTTGGCAACTGGAATTAGATCAAAAGCGATATCATCCTTGTACTCATGCTGGCACTTTAAAAGCTTTATCAAACCATTTTCAATTAATCGGTATATGTGATAGAAATCAAAATAAAATTACGAATTTTTTAAATTGGTGGGATGAAAATAATAATTCTATACAAATTGCAACAGATTATAAAGAACTATTAAAAAATATTAAACAAAACATTGATTTTGCCATTGTAACAACGGGTCCTGAATCCCATATAGAAATTTTAAAAGCACTGATCCACTATCCCGTTAAAACTATATTAATCGAAAAGCCCCTATCGTTTTACTCGAGAGACGTTTTAGAAATTTTAGAACTAAAAAAAACCTTTCATACACATATTTATGTAAACTTCGAGCGAAGGTATCACCAAAACTATAAAAAAGTAAAAGAAATTATCGATCGAAACATTTTTGGACCTTTATTAAATATTCAGGGGAGGGTATTAGCTCCTTCTATAAAAAGAGATCCCCTACTTGAAGATGCCATTCATTGGCTGGATTTAGTTTTATGGTATATTGGAGAACCAGAGATTTTATATAGTTATTGGGAATGGAATGAACTTCACATAGAAAAACGTTCTTTACACATTTTAAAAAAAGATGAGGTTTTAATTCAATTAGAGTCGGGAGGCAAACGTTCTTATTTTGAATTTATAATGAACCTTGATTTCGAAAAAGGACGTATTGAAATAGGAAATCATGTCTTCAAGCTTTATAGAAAATCCCTCTCTAAGCGATACGAAAAATTTTTTGAACTCAGAGAGATACCCATACAAATTAAGTTTATCAATCCCTGGCTAGAAATGTATCAATCTATCTATACACTAAGTCCAGATAATCTATATGATGCATATCTTGGAATAAAACTGTACGAAGAATTAAAAAAATTAAAAAATTAAAGAAATAATATTATAATTTTATTGTAATTGAGATTGAGAATGAATATTGACTTAAAATTATATTGGATAGTATTAAATATAAAAAAGAGTTGACAAATTTATTTTATGTAATTTATAGATATAAGAGTCCTAAATCAAGGAGGTATTATGCTTACAAAACAACAAGCAAAGGTGTTTTTCCTTGGTGGTACGCTTTTATTTTCATTGATTTTTCTTGGTTTAACTATCGATACTCATAGACAATTACCAAAAAGAACTAATACTGCTGAAATTTCTGAAGAAGTGAAAAAAGGAAAAATCCTTTGGGAACAAAATAATTGTATGGGATGCCATACCATTCTTGGAGAAGGAGCATATTATGCACCAGAGCTTACCAGAGTAGTGGAACGAAGGGGAGAAGAATGGATTCGAATTTTTATGAAAGACCCAGAAGCAATGTTTCCAAATGAAAGAAAAATGCCAAAATACAATTTTTCTGATGAAGAAATTTCTTATCTTATAGCATTCTTTAAATGGGTAGGTAAGATAGATACCAATGGTTTTCCCCCTAAACCAGATATTGTAGTTCAAACATCTATAGAAAGTAGCGCAAGTCTTAATGTCCCTAATAAATTTAATCAAATCTGTAGAGCTTGTCATGCAATTGGTGGCAATGGCGGAAATGTTGGTCCAGCCTTAGATAAGGTAGGAACAAAATATAATGAAGAATACTTAGTCAAATGGCTAAAAGATCCTCAATCTATAAAACCTGGAACTACTATGCCAAAACTACCCTTATCAGATCAAGAAATCTCTGAATTAGTGAGTTTTTTAACAACTTTAAAATAAATCCGGAGGTTTATTATGAAATATAAATCACAAAAAATTGCTTATTACTTTTTTGCTGTAGCAATGCTACTATTTATTTTGCAGTTGGTATATGGTTTAAGTATGGCTTTTTATCGCATTGGATTTGAATTTCTTCATCCTTATATCCCATTTAATACTTTAAGAGCAGTCCATACGAATCTTTTGGTTGTTTGGCTTCTTACTGGTTTTATGGGCGCTGCGTATTATATTATACCCGAAGAATCCGAGAGAGAAATCTACAATGAAAAATTAGCTTATCTACAATTAATCGCATGGGTAATTGTTGGTGTTATTGCAGTTGCGGGATATCATTTTAATTGGTGGGAAGGACGAAAATTTTTGGAAATTCCACGTCCTCTGGATTATTTAGTAGTGATAGATGTTTTATTATTCCTCTATATCATTGGTATGACAG
>JBEQAN010000148.1:0-4378 GCA_041640315.1 Leptospiraceae bacterium | reverse complement strand
GAGAAATTACAAGAACAAATATTTTTAGAAATCCCTACTATTTTAAAAAAGTATTCTATCTATCCCTATGAAGTTTCAAATTTCTCAAAGGTTCATTATGAGTGTAGACATAATCTTAGATACTGGCTTTATGAAGCATATATGGGACTTGGACCATCTTCTCATGGATTTAATGGATATTTTAGATACAACAATTACAAAAATTGGGAAAAATGGTTAAATCATTATAATCAAAATTATACAGTGCATGAACCACTAAAAGAAATTGCCATAACAATGTTTCGACTTTTGATCCCAATTAATCTTGAATGGATTTCCGATATTACCCCTCATTATCAAATTTTTTATGATTTTTTTGAAATCATGAAGAAACAAAACTATGGGAAATTCATAGAACACGAAAATTATCAGTATTTTATGTGGTATTATAATGGAATTAGTATATTAGATCATCTCATACTAGAATTTTTTAATTTTATAGAAGAATCAAAACTTTTACATTCTAAAACGCGAAATAGATAAATGCGCCTCCCATATCACCATACATATATAATAAATACGTAATAGCGAAAATACCAATAAAAATTAAAGCTAATTGTATTTTTGTATTATCGTAAATTTTTTGAATGATATTTCTATAATACTGAAGATAGTTTAAAAAAAGACCAATCAAAGTTAATACTATAACCGTCTCAAAGGAAACAAGTGGGTGTCCCTCTGGTAATGTAAAGAGTCCTTTTATAATAATTAATGCACTTTGCATGTTGGGTGTTGCAAAAAAAACCCCTAAAATAGAAAAAATTAGCAATGTTAAAAGTTTTTTAAAGAAATCAAAAATTTTTATTTCTGGGAGTTTAAATTTGCTATATTTTTGTAAAAATCTCTCAAGAGATAGATAAATTCCCATTAACATTCCCCATATAAACATATTCCATGTTGCACCATGCCATAATCCCCCAAGCGACATTGTTATAAATAAATTTATATACGTTCGAAATTCCCCTTTTCTTGATCCACCGAGCGGTATATAAATATAATCTCTTAACCAACTAGAAAGTGTAATATGCCAACGATTCCATAGCTCTGTCATAGAACTAGAAAGTAGCGGTCCTTTAAAATTTTCTGGTATTTCATATCCTAATAATTTTGACATACCTCTAGCCATATCTGTATAACCAGAGAAATCTGCATATACTTGAACAACAAAAGCAAAGATGATGATCCAATAATTTAAAGCATCATATTTTATAGGATTTTGTAATACGGGAGAAATAAAATATCCTATGGGGTCTGCTACTAATACTTTTTTAAATACTCCTAAGAGTATAAGCAATATTCCAATATAGATTTTTTGTTTTGTTAAAATAGGATTATTGATTTGGGGAATAAAATCACTTGCTCTTAAGATAGGTCCTGCCACAAACTGTGGGAAAAATAAAATAAAAACAATAAACTCTTTAAAAGAAATTTGATTTTGAATCGTACCTCTATAAGAATCTACCACAAAAGCTATTATCTGAAATGTATAAAAACTAATTGCAATTGGTAGAATGATTTCTATATTATAGTCTTTTATTAAATTTTCTTTAATATTTATTAAATAAGAATTTTGAATCAAATATCCTAAACTACTTACAAATAAATAAAAATATTTAAAAAAAAATAACACCGATAGATCAAGGGAAACAACAAAAAATAAAATTTTTTTATTTTTATGATTCAATAGATAATTCGCAAATGAATAATTAATAATACTTAAAACTAAAAACATAATCATGAAGGGAATGGAATACCATAAATAAAATAAAAAACTTGTTAAGATAATAAGATAATGCTTTCCTTTCGTAGGAAAAATCCAGTAAAAAATATATATGGTAAAAAATAATATTAAAAAAATGGTAGAATGAAATAACATTAAAATGTCATAAGTTTTTAAGATGAAACGTCGTCAAATGCTAAACAATGAGAATTGATAATTCTTTTTTAATTTACGATAAATTCATAAAAATATACTTCTTCGATTTTTCCTTCTGATAAGATATGATTAATAGAGGCTTTTATTTCTTCTCTTAATTCTAATTGACCTTCTATAGATGATAATTCCTCTTTCGTTTTACCAGCAAGAATTAAATTGATTATGTTTCTTAACTGTGGCATTCTCTGAGCAAGTTCAGTTGAAAGTGCTTTATTACCCTGTTGATATCCCAAACTCAATCTTAACTTTACAAAATGAGTTTCATCCTTATCAGCAGTGTTTACACGAAAATCATCTGCAAAGTTGTATACCTCTAAGGGTGGAGGAGGTTTCACAACAGCGATAGAGGCCACTTCCTTATACTGTTGTGCGGTTGCATATTTTGCTACATAATAAGCGATAATAGACATTACAATAATCCCCGCTAATCCCAAAGCTATATATATTAAAATTTTTATGATTTTATTTAAACCAGAAGTTGCGGATGCTTGTACTGGTTGCTGTTCTTGTTCTTGCTCTTCTTCTGCAACAGCCATAAATATACCTCCGTGTTTTAAATTAGTCTGGTATAAGACTCTCTAAGGAGGGGGGAATAATATTTTTTTCTTCGTATTTTGTTTTTATTGGTTCTTTATATGGTAAAATAACAATGTCAATTCTTCTATTATGCGCTTCCGCTTCGGGTGTCTTTAAATCTCCTTCATATTGAATAGGTCTATAAGAACCATAACTTAAAACCTGCAATAAAGATGGTTCAACCCCCAAACCCTGTAAAAACGTTACAACTTGAATAGAACGTGCTGCCCCTAAATCCCAACTATTGACATAACTTCGCTCATTAGGATTACTTGGTTCAATTTTTACTTCTTGTGAACTTGCATGACCTTCTATTCTTGTATATCGATTTAACTCTTTTAACAAATAAGAAACTTTCTTTAATACTTCTTGAATAGCTGGTGTAAGTTGAGCACTACCAGGTTCAAAATAATCCGCTCCAATTAAGGAAATTACAATTCCCCTTTCATTTTCTTCTACTCGTACTTTTTTTGCTTGTATCTCGGGTTGAAAAATAGACTGTGCTTGCGCTTTCGCTTTTGCAAGAGAACGTCCTGTAGTTTGTGATGGTAAGGTTTCTAAGTTTAAACCCATTTCTTCCAACCGACCCTTTTCAAGGGTTTGACCACCCTCAAAAAATCCCAAACTATTCGAAAAAGCTGAAAGAACAAGTTGGATTTCTTTTGGAATATCCTTACCTATACTAAACAACATTACAAAAAATGTAAGAAGCAAAGTCGTCATGTCTCCATAGGTTGTTAACCAAATAGGAATCTCTTCACAAGTTGGACATTCTTCTTTTTTTCTTGCCAATTTATTTACCTCCCTCTATCACCTAAGGCTTCATCAAGTAAAGGTCTTTCTGCGGGAGATAAGAAAGATGCAAGCTTATCTTTTAGCACTCTTGGGTTCTCTCCTTGTTGAATCCCAATAATCCCTTCCACCATTACAGAACGTTCTAATACCTCATCCGCATCTTTTTGTAGTAACTTATCCCTAATTGGTAATGCAAAAAGATTTGCACCAATTGAACCATAAAGTGTAGTAATAAGAGCAGTAGCCATTCCCTGACCAATGGCAGAAGTATCCCCTGTTCCTAAATTTTTTAACATTTGGATTAAGCCTAATAAGGTACCAATCATACCAAAAGCTGGTAAATATCCCCCTAGCATACTAAAAAATTTAATATTAGCACTATGTCGGTTTTTTATTGCTGTTAATTCCGTATCAAGAACACCACGAATTTGATCTTGATCTGTTCCATCCACCACTAATTGTAAACCTTTACGCATAAAAGGGTCCGCAATTTCTGCAATATCATCTTCAAGAGAAAGGAGTCCTTCTCTTCTTGCTCTTTCAGCTAGGGTTAGCAATCTAACAATGATTTCTATAATTGAGGATTTTCTTTCGATAAAAGCAAATTTCGCAAATACTAATAAATTTTTTAATCTAAAGAATGGATTAGCAATTACTGTTGCTGCAAATCCTCCACCAAAAGTAATGAAAATTGATGGTAAATCAAAAATATCAAAAAAACTAAGACCAGATACAAATATGCCAAATAGTAATAAAAATGAACCACCAACTAAACCAAGTAATGTTGCTATATCCATCTCTATGATTTATCGACGATTTTTATAATCTTATCATAAAAAATTTTTCTTTCAAATTCAATAATCTTTTCTTGTATTTCTTCTGGACTTTCCCTAACAATAATGCTTTGCCCATTCATTAAATGAATCGTTGTATCGGGATTCGTTTCTATGGTTTCAATTAGCCTATGATTTAAAAAAAATGGTTTTTTATTTAATCTATGTAGTTCTATCATCTTGAAAAAATAAAAAAAAA
>JBEQAN010000147.1:0-4392 GCA_041640315.1 Leptospiraceae bacterium | reverse complement strand
GGATTTGTTTTTTACTCTGCATTAGGACAAATTTTAACAAGTATTGGAGCCAACGTACAAAACCATATTGTAGTAGCCTATTTTGGCAATATTTTATTTCTTTCTGAAAAGGAATGGTTGCATGTGGTTTTACCATTAATATTCATTTTATTAGTTTTTATAGTTTTTTATAGATGGATCTTAGCAATCAGTTTTGATAAAGAATATTCCAAAATTGCAAATTTGCCTGTAGCATTTCTTGAAGTTTTATATTTTATCATATTAACAGCAATTTTAAGTATTTCTATTTATTTTATGGGATCTTTTTATTCTATGGCACATTTAATTATACCAGGTTTTGTTGCCCTTCAAATATCACGAAGTATGAAGAGCGTATTTATTATAGCAATTATATTATCTGTTTTTTCTACAATCATAGGTTTTATTCTATCATTAGTAGAATTCACAATTTTTAATGTAAAACTTCATCTACCTACATCTAGTACGATTATTTTAGTATTATGTTTAAGTTTTTTCTTACTCTTATTCAAAAAACTGAACAAATAATTTTAAATATAAATCTTTGTTAAATTGCTTTGTAGATAAGTCTGGCAAACATAATGTTGTTCTTGCTATATTTATAAATTCTAAAAGATTGATTTTATAAAGATAGTCTATAAAATTTATATGATTTTCTTTTATTTTGTTTAAATAAAACCAGTAACACAAAAGGAATGTTTTATATTTATTCGCATCTATTCGAATATGATATTTTGGATTGATCCCATACATGGAACTATACTTGTTGATTATAGTATTGCGGGCAGGATGTATATGTTTATATAGTTTTGAATTTTTATAAATATCTTTTACTATCCATAAGCTATTGTCTCTACATAAAAAGAAATTTTGTTTTTCCTTAAAACAAATAAAATGATTTTTTTTAGCTTGATAGTCTTCTATAATTTCTTTTGTTGTAAGGTTGCCTTTGTAAACATCGCAATGATTATGTCCTATTTTATTCAGTAATTGTAAAACCTCAAGATTTGTTTTTTTTCTATTCCTAAATTTAGAAAGAATAGAAATGGTATCCCAAAAATGATGTTTGATAATATTAAAAATTATCATTCAAGAAATATTAAAATTTTAGCCAAAAGAAATGAAAATAATATTTACTTATTTTTTCGTCTTCGCTTAATAATTTTGCATATTTTGGATAAAAATACAATGGTAAGTTGTCTTCTTTACTATAAACAATTTTAGAAAGTCCGAGTAATCCTCCCAAAATCGTAAATTCTTTATGATAAGGATGATTTTTATAATGAAGACCTAATAAAAAGAGATTAAAATCATCATATTGTTTATTCCATCTCATACTAAACAATCTAAGAAACATAGAAAAATATTTATCTTCGTTTTCGTATTTAGCATATTCTACAATAGAATATAAAGGTCCCCAGTTTTTTTCGAAGTAATCATCGGAGAAAGGCCACAGAGCAAGAATTCTCCAGCCATAAGCATTATCTTCGTCCCAATAATTGATAATTGGCCAGAGTTTCCAACTTATCGTTTGTACCTGTTCTTGCGGGTAATATCTATAATGATGATACCATATAGGTAAAGCAAAACGATAATTAGATTGTATAAGGGCAGACTCTGTTTTTAAATTCCCAAATAATATTAAATAAAAATTCATTTCTCTATAATAATTGAGTTCTGAATTTCCAAATTTATAATGAATATAAAAAGGAAATACCACATAACGTCTTATATAAGGTGTTTCGGATTTACTATATTGAAATAAAAACCATAAAAATTTAAAATCGAAGGATTGTACTTTTTCGTCTCTTCCCCAAGCAACCAAAGAAAAGGGATATAATATGCTATAGGCATACATTGTCCCCGATTGAGAACGTTTTTGGGAATACAGAGGAAAGAACATAAAAAACGATCTTGGATCTCTTTTATCTAAGTCATCCGATCCCCATTGAAAAAACGGCCATAAAAATGTTTTATGATTATATTTTCCTTCATGCACCTTGCTGGAATAAAAGGGCAAAAATCTAAAATCTTTTCTTTTATAGCCATCCCCTCCCCACATTATAAGTGGCCATAATATAGAATAGGCTCTATAATTCTTATATTGCCAACTTACATACAATGGGAATAAAACAAACTGAATTTCTTCCCATGCTAATTTATCTTTTACTTTCCCATAAATAGGAAAAAAACTAAAAAACTGTTCTTTTTCATTGCTCCCATACCCCCAATAAAATAAGGGAGTAATCATGAATTCTCCTTCTGATTTTTCTGTTCTATTATATTTTTCATCTCCATTAAATAGATATAAAAAAGTCCAAGTTTTCCAATAATTTGTACCGTGATAATAATAGAGCGGATAAAAAAAAGTTCGAAAATAGTATGCTTTTTCTTGATTGTAATAGTTTGAATAGAAAGGATGAAGATGATAGTCTCTTTGTTCTACGGATTTCGTAGAGTCATACAGGAACAAGAATTCATAATAATATACAGGACCTTCGGTTTGCACTTGGTAGGGCAACCTTGCCTCAATTTTGATATTAAAAATAATAAAACTAATAAAAAGGAATAAAATAAAACGCATGATTGAAAGAAATACACCTTTAATGTGTAGAGAGGTTTCTTAAGCCTCTCTTTAGTTAAATTAAATTTAAAAAATTTTTATTTTAGTTGGGGATATTAATTACCTGACCAGGTTTTATTTTATTCCAATCTACGTCTGGATTGGCTGATTCAAGCTCAGCTCTTGTTTTCTTAAATTTATTTAAAATTTTATAAAGTGTATCGCCTTTTTGTATTGTATAAGTAGTTCCAGTTGATGCTGTTTCTTTTTTCACTTCTTCTTTTTTAGGTTCTTGTTGTTGAGTGGTTACATCTTCTTTTTTTTGTGTGTCTGTAGGTTGTGTAGATTGTTGAGATTCAATTTTAGGTTCTACCTTTGGTTCTTCTGGACTTTTCTTAAATAGAACTATGTATCCAATAATTAATAAAATTAGAATTAATACTACAACTAAAATTTTATTTTTATTACTTTGTTCCTCTGGAGTAGTAGCTACAGTTTCTGATTGAATTTCTTTCTCTGGTTCTTGAGTAGATAGTTCTTTTTTTTGTTCTTCTAATTTAGATTCTACTTCTGATGTTATCAATGATTCCTCGTTAGTTGCAGTTGCTTTTTTATTAACTTTTTTTTCTGTGGTCTTTTTGCTTGTTTTTTTGGATGATGTCTTTTTACTAGTTTTTTTTGTTGCCATGAAAACATATTTTTTTTATTTAATAAGATTTCAACTACTTTTCAATTTTTAAATATTTTATTAATAAAAAATATAAATATTTCAATTTTAATAAATAACAAATTTGAAAGGATAGTGTATTATAGATTTCATAAATTCTTAATATTACTATAAAGTTTTGTTATGTGCTAAGATTTAGCTTCAAGTTGCATAGATAAAATACAAATCAAAAGCTATGATTCATTAAAATTATCAATGATAGATAATCAATTCTTTCTAAAAAATACTTATTCCCCTTGTCCTAAGCTAAAACCTCTTTTACCATCAATATAGTATAAGTTTTCTGTTTTAATTACATCATAACCTGCTTCATAAAGCAATGAAAGAAGTTTTAATATCTCTTGTTTTTCAATTGCTGGTAAGATTGGTTCGCCTTCGATTTCACCAGCCTTTTTTGATACAAATCTACATCGCCAATGATCTGAACAAAAGGTATCTCCAAAACCTTCTGGAAATACTTTAACTCCACGATTGGTGATAATTCTTAGTTTTAAATTAGAATGATCTTTCAATAATGCCATTAACCCTTCTCCTAAATCAATAGGATTTCCTTTATAATCTAAATACACATCAACACCTACAAGTTCTTTTTTTAAATTTAATCGCTTGGAAATAATAGGACTCATTGGTTTGCTACTTTGATATGTAATTGATTTTAGTTTTTCTGGTTTTGCTTTTTCTTGAATTCTTTTAATTACTTCTTTTGTAAACTCATCTGTAGAAACTTTTTTTGAACTTATTCCTTCTCTATAGATATCTGCAGTATGAACTCCATCTTCTATCGTTTTAAGCCAGGCATTTTGTATTAACTCTGCATAAGAACTTAATCCGAGGTGTACTAACATCATACAAGCAGCATTGAGTAATCCAGAAGGATTAGCGATATTTTTCCCTGCAATATCTGGAGCTGAACCATGAATCGCTTCGAACATTGCTAGTTGATTTCCAATATTAGCAGACCCTGCAAGCCCTACAGAACCAGCAATTTGTGCCACTAAATCAGAAATAATATCTCCATATAGATTTAGTGTTACTACTACATCATAATTCTCTGGTCTATCTGCAAGATGGGCAGAGCCAATAT
>JBEQAN010000146.1:0-4396 GCA_041640315.1 Leptospiraceae bacterium | reverse complement strand
ATAATAAGATCTTTATTTTCGCAACAGATGTGGAATTTACTGGTGAAGATTTTTTAGAACGTTCCGAATATTTGAACTATTTTAGTTATGCAGATATATTAATTTTAGATTCTCAATATACCTTAGATGAATCTTTTTTAAAAATTGATTGGGGTCATACCAGTTATACTATGGCTGTGAACTGCGCAGTTCATTGGAAGGTAAAAAATTTAGTTCTCACTCATCATGAACCCGCATATGATGATGAAAAAATTTTTAAAAACTATTTAAATGCAATACGTCATAGAAAATACTTAGACTCAGATAGACCTAAAATTTTTCTTGCTAAGGAAGGATTAGAATTTCAACTTTAGTCAATGAAAATTAATCAAGAATATTTATTAATCAATGGAATCATGTTTATTATAATATTTGGTTCCATCATATTATCCTTAAAAATCGAAAAAAATCTTATAAAATCTAATTATGATTATATGATCCAAAATGCTACAATAAAACGAACCTTTGTGAAAATTGAACGAATCCAGAATAAATCATTTTTTGGATTCAATCATTATTATTTTACCCTAAGTTTCTGGCATCAAGGAAAGATGCAAAACATTGTTAAAAAAGTAAATTCTACTTTATACTATAAATATAAAGAAGGTAGCGAAGTAGAAGCAATCCTTGTTTTAGATTTTTGGAATTATCCTAGAATTTTTTTAATTCCACAAATCATTGAAGAAAGAAGCTTAGAAGAAGTAAAATACAAAAACATAGAAACGCTATCTATGTTTTTCTTAAATCTTGGAATTATTATGATAGTTTTTTACTTTATATATAAAAGCAATCATAAAAAACGTTTATATGAAGAAAACTAATTATCTTGATTTTGCTTTATCACCTTGTCCTAATGATACTTATATATTTTATAAATTCATCCATAGTGGGAATTATAAAGCATATTTTTATGATATTGAAGAACTCAATCAATTAGCCTTAAAAGAATCCCTTCCTCTAATAAAGGTTTCTTGTGTTATAGCTGTACAGTTAGATTCATATATTATATTAAAATCTGGGGGAGCAATAGGTTATGGTTGTGGTCCTATTGTTATTTCTAATTTCCAAGAAATTCAAACCGAGAGTCATTTCTTAAACCATTTATATGATTTTCCAATCTATATACCGGGAAAAACAACGACTGCAAACTTTTTGTTTCATCAATTTTGTTATGATCATCATATCAATCCCTCCAAGGTCAATATACATTTTATAAGATATGATAAAATTATTGAAACTTTAAAAAATGGAGAACCAGCATTCGGTATTTTAATTCACGAAGAACGATTTACTTATAAGAAATTTCATTTCAACATGATTTTAGACCTTGGAGAATGGTGGGAGGATAAAACAAAATTACCCATACCACTCGGTTGTATTGTATTACATAAAGATTATTTATATTTAAAATCAAAGATAGAAAAAGAAATTCAAGAAAGTATTGAATATTCCAAAAACAATTTTGAAATTGTGTATCCTTTTATAAAACATCATGCTCAATCCTTAGAGGACATGGCTATCTTATCCCATATCAATCTCTATGTAACAGATTTCAGTTACGATATGGGAGAAAAAGGGAAAGAAACAATTCAAAAACTAAAAACATTTATTTTAAATCAAACCAAAGAAACATCATAAAAATATCAGTGCCATAATATAAAATACTGGTTGTAAGATTAAAATCGAATATATCATATAACCACCAAAAGTTGGCATCTTGATACCATACTGTTCCGCAATTGAACGTACCATAAAATTAGGAGCATTCCCAATGTATGTCATTGCTCCCATAAAAACCGCCCCAAGAGAAATACCAGCTAAGATCAATGGTTCAGTTTGTAAAAACTCCCCAACACTCATCGTTCCTTGAGCTGTGGTAAAAAACACTAGATACGTAGGAGCATTATCTAAAAAACTTGAAAAAATACCAGTAGCATAAAAATATTTTATTGGAGTATCTAATCCTAATTCATGACCATGTAGCTTTAATAAAATTAAGGCTGGAATCATCGTAATAAAGATGCCAATGAATAAAGCTGCTACCTCTACAATAGGATAAAGATTAAAATCATTTTCTTTTCGATAATCTTCTGGTGTAGTAAGTTTAGAAAGTATGATAAAAATATAAAATAATGGAACTTGAATTAATTTATAATATTCGTTTTCATGAATGAGCGTTTTGAAGGGTTCATAATTTTCATTTACAAAGGCAACGGTTAATACAACTCCTAACAACCATAAAAAATTTATTGAACCTTGGATTCTTATGGGTTGAATTTGTGTCTCATCTTTAATAATATTTATTATATCTTCTTTTTTATAAGCATAGGTATCCCATATAAAATATATAACTAATAAAATTCCCACTGTAAATAACCATTCTGGAAACAAACGGAATGTCCAAGTAAATGGAACTCCTCTAAGGTAGCCAAGAAACAAGGGAGGATCCCCTAAGGGGGTAAGCAACCCACCAATATTCGAAACTAAAAATATAAAAAATATTACTGTATGTACTACATACTTTCTTTCTGAGTTTGATTTTAATACTGGCCGAATCAATAGCATCGATGCACCAGTGGTTCCAATAAAAGAAGCAAGGATAGAACCTATAAGTAAAAACATAGTATTATTTAGTGGTGTTGCACGAATATCTCCCTTTACTACAATTCCACCACTGATATAAAATAAAGCACCCAATAATGAAACAAAAGGAATATAATCCAGAATAATTTGATGCTGTAAGTCATGAAATCTTCCCAATAGAATTAAATAAATGGCAATGGGAATCCCTAAGATCATCGAGACAATGAACTTATTTCTATTACTATGCCACCAATGTTCTGCAACAATGGGTAATATTGCAATCCCTAATAATATCAATATAAATGGTATTACCGACCAAAATGCTGGTTCTAATTCATTATGCATAATTTTACCCCTTTTTTGAATTAACCTCTATAACTTATATATGCGCGAAATGCTATATAAATAATATAAAAAAATAAAAACAATATTCCCTGAGTTCTTTCAAGAATATGTCTTTTCCCAATAAATAAAAACAAAAACAGTAAAAAACTAGCAAAAACAGTAATAAATACATCTAAATTGTTCTCAACAGAGAAATTTAATGGTCGAATAGAAGCACTTAATCCCAACACCCAAAAAATATTAAATATATTGGAACCTACTACATTCCCAATAGCAATATCAGAATTTCCTTTATAGGCAGAAACACTTGATGCAGCAAGTTCTGGCAAAGATGTTCCAATGGCTACAATAGTTAAACCAATAAAAGCCTCACTAATGCGAAAAAGTCGAGCTATCTGTACAGCCCCATCTACAACCCAATCTGAACCTAAGGGCAAAAAAATCAGACCAAGAAGTATATATCCCAAAGCTGTAAGAACAGTTAACTGTTTTTTTGGGATTTCGTCTTCAAATACTGGTTCGTTTTTTGCTATTGAATAAACATAGTATATGAAAATTATGAAAAAGAACAAGATAGTAAAACCTTCATTGTTTTCAAGGACATTCTTTGTATCTTTATTAAAAAACTCGTCATTCGCTAAAAATAAAATCACAATAGAACCTAAAAAACTAAAAGGGATTTCTTTCCAAACTGTATTTTCTTTTACAACTAACTCTCGTATGATAGCACTAACTCCTAAAATCAATAATATATTGGCTATATTGCTACCAAGAACGTTAGAAATTGCTATATCGGATTGTCCTTTTATTGACGCATTAATATTTACAGCGAGTTCTGGAAGGGATGTTCCAATTGAGACAATTGTTAATCCAACCACAATATCTGGGATCTGAAACCTTCTTGCAAGGGATACAGAGCCATCAATTAAAAGATCCGCGCCTTTAATTAACAAATAAAATCCGGGTAAAAACAAAAGATAAGATAAAACACTTTTTATATCCATAAAATTTTGTCCAAATTGCTATTGTTAACTTTTTAGAAAAGAAAATTTTATAATGTAGAATTAATAAATTGTAATAAAATTTGTTATAAAAAATAATTGACTTTTTTTGCGATTTGATAAATTTATAAAACAAATGAAAAAAGTTATTATAATCCTTATATTATTAAGTTTGAAACTATATTCTCAAAATTTTCCAAGTATTCCTTTAATTGAACCTTTGGAAGTAACCATCCACAAAAATTTTCTTGTTAATCTATCCTTAGAATATTATAATTCAAACCTTCAACAAAAAATGGGTAGTTTTTCCTTAGAACTACGTCCCTATCAATTTCAAAGATCCTATTATATGGTTCAGGATAAATACAACAATTTCCAAATAAATGCTTATTATTCTTATTCTTTCTTACACTATTTCTATAATAAAT
>JBEQAN010000145.1:0-4460 GCA_041640315.1 Leptospiraceae bacterium | reverse complement strand
TTTCATTAGGGGGTTCAATAGTGGCTTTACTACCTTCCACATGATAAGGGAATTTTAATACCCATGAAAGTCCACCACCACTGTTCTTTTCTTGTTTCCCTAGTACCTTCGTTGATGGATCATAAACCATGATATTTTTATAGTTAGAGGCAATCACTCTTCCATCATTTAATTTGATGTGGATATTACCGTGCTGATAATAGATTTTTCCGTTGAGAGTTAAGTCTTCTTTTTGTAAAGTAAAATTCGCATGAAAAGTAGAAGATTCAAATTTATTAATAACTGACTGTAGTGTATCTGCAATTAAGGTATCAACACAAAGAAATAAGGAAAGTTTTAATATGATAAAGTGTAATAAGGGGGATTCCCCCTTTTGTCTATCCATAAATTTTTTTAAGTTCCGCTGTGAGTGCTGGAACAACCTTAAAAAGATCATCCACAATTCCATAAGTTGCTACTTTGAAGATATTTGCATCGGGATCTTTATTGATAGCAACAATGATTTTAGAGGATCCCATTCCTGCTAGGTGCTGGATTGCTCCAGAAATTCCACAGGCTATATATAAATTAGGAGAAACCGTTTTTCCTGTTTGTCCTACTTGATGGCTATGATCAATCCAACCTGCATCCACTGCTGCTCTACTTGCTCCAAGTGCTGCTCCTAAAACATTAGCTAATTCTTGTAAGATTGGCCAATTTTCTGGTCCTTTAATTCCTCTACCACCAGAGACAATGATAGATGCTTCTGTTAATTGGATTTTCCCGGCTTCTGCTTGTTGTATATTTGTGAATCTTGCTTTTACGGTTCCTTCGTTTGGATTACTAGTCTCTAAATTTTTCTTACTATTATAGTTTTCTAAAACTTCTTGTGAATTGGCTCTTATTGTAACCACTACGGGAGAGTTTACTTTGATATTCGCGTAAGCCTTACCAGAGTAGATGGGTTTTTTTAATTGAATTGAATCTGCATTACCTTCGATGGAGATTACATCAGCTATTAGATTTGCACCTAATTGGATTGCTACTCTACCTGCATAATCTTTTCCTTGTAGGGAATGAGGGATTAAGATTACCTTTGCACCTTTTTCTTTTGCAACTTGGCTAATCATATTCGCCCATCCCTCTGGCGAATATTCTTTATTATCCACTTTGATAACTGTATCTGCACCCGCTTGAAATAATTCATTGGCTTGATTTTCATTTCCATTGAATAATATAGCATTTACAGGACCGCCAAGTTTTTGTCCAGCAGATGCAAGTTCTCTTGAAATTTTTTTTAAATCTCCATTTTTTGTTTCAGCAATAATTAAAATAGACATTGTTTTCCTCCTTATTTATATAACCTTTGCTTCTTCTCTTAAAAGTCTTACTAACTCTCTTGCTTTATCTTCTGGAGTTTCACCTTCGATAATTCTACCTGGTGGTCTTGGTGGTGGTGGTTCAAGAGAAATAATTTCAATTTTTGGAGGGGTAATTCCTAAACTACTAGCTTGAATGACTTGAATTTGCTTTTTCTTTGCTGCTAAAATCCCTTTTAAAGATGGATATTTGGGTTCATTCAATTTTTTTGTTGCAGTAATAACGACGGGCATCTCTACTTCTACATCCGCTGTACCACCTTCAATTTCTTTCGTTGCTTTAATTTTATTGTTATTTACTTCAACTTTTATTGCATTATTGATATTGGGAATTCCAAGGATTTGAGCAATCATTGTAGGTACCATAGAAGATTGAGAGTCAATTGCTATATGACCCGCTAAAATAATATCAGGATTTTCTTGTTTTAGGCAAGCTGCTAAAAGTTGTGCTGCGTAATGGACATCTATGACATTATAAGAATCATCTTTTAAATGAATCACTCTATCAACCCCTAATGCATAAGCAGTTCTTAGAGCTTCTTGGACACGATCAGGACCAAGAGAGATAGCTACTACTTCCGCTTTGGTTTTTTCTCTTATTCTTAAAGCTTCTTCTAAGGCGTGTTCATCAAATGGAGAAACAATCCACTTGATGCCATTTTCATCGATTTTATTGCCAGAAATTTTGCCACTGATTTGGGTTTCTGTGTCTGGAACTTGTTTTACCAGAACTGCTATCTTCATGACATTTGCTCCTTTTTTGTTTGTTAAATACATTTATATTTAAGTGAATTTTATTCATTTAAGTATAAATGTATTTTATGTTCAAACTTAAAAAATGGTTTCTCTTGTCAAGAAATTGCATATTTCAAAGAATCTAATTCAGTTTATTTTTGAATATTTGATCAAAAAAAGTTATTTTATTATTAGTATTTTATCTAATCTTTTAAGGAATTTCGGAATCTTCACTCGAATATAAATTTGCTGGGTATACTTTTTGATAAAGATTCATACTAATGACGATAGAAATAATTGCGATTAATACATTCCAATCATGTTTTAAAAGAAATGATGATAAAAAAATGGGGGATACAAAATGTAAGATTACATAATGTAGCCACGTTAAATGAATCAAATGTTTTTTTGAATATTTCTGGTAACCATTGAACAATAAACCTAAGTGAAATTGGTAAAAATATAAAAATCCTCTTTCTTTAATTTCAATATCAATTAAAGAAGATTTATAATATTTTCTTAGATATATATAAACAATAATGGTAAATAGGAGCAATCCAATAGAAATTAAAAATAGGTATACATTAAGTACCATAATAGTAAAAATTACAAAAAAAAATCCAATAATTATAGTCAATTCTTTTGTGTAGTTACATTTTTTTTCAATTCATTTAGGTAATTTAAAATCATATCTTTTATTGTATTATAAATTTCTAAAAATTGTTCTTGCTCTGATTTGTTAAAATTTGATAAAAGATACTCGGCAACACTTTGTTGAGAGTTCGTTGGTCTTCCAACACCGATACGAATTCTACAAAAGTTAGCACCACATTTTTGAATGATATCTCTTAAACCGTTATGTCCTTTATGTCCACCTCCCATTTTCCATCGAATTTCTTTAAAGGGAATTTCAATATCATCATGTAAAATTATAACATTTTCTAAGGGAATACTTTCTTTTTGAATACAAGAACAAACTGAATTTCCCGAAAGATTCATAAATGTTTGAGGCTTAAGGAGAAGAGTAGTTATCTGAATTCCATCAATATTAACTACTGAAGAAATAAACTCCCCATTATACTTTGTTTTCCAAATTTCATGAGAGAAAAATTCATTTTTAAAAAAATCTAAAAAAATAAACCCTGCATTATGTCTGGTGAGTTCATATTTTTTACCCGGATTTCCTAATCCTACAATTAAGATTTTATAAATCATATTGTTTAAATTAATAAATATAAAATTTTTTTGATTTACTATATTGTAAATCAAAAGATTGAAGAGTTAAAATCAAAATGATTTTTATCGAAATTCTGATCAAGAAAAAATATGAAAGATTCTGAAGTATTAATATTACTTGATTTTGATTCTTTAATATATAATAAATCAAAATGGAAAATTATAAATCCCATATTTGGTAGAGTAGGAAGTACGATTGATTTAGTGCGTATTTTGAACTTGTATTTAGAAAAAAAAGATAAAAAATTCAATCTCTTTGATAATTTTATACCAGATATGATGGACATACCCTTAATTACTGCTCAAAAAGTTAGTGAATTTGATGTAGATATTATGCCCATTCAAAAACTTAATGAAGTTATCATACAGCATAAAATACGCGGTAGAAAAATTTATTATTTAACGATGATTTATGATCGCAAAGTTAAAGAATCAATATTAAACTGCATTTTAAAATATACAAAAATTGATTCTTATTTTTATGATTTACCATGGTTAGAATATTGGATTCCCCCAATTACAAACCAGATCAAAAGTTTTGAATATCCCCAATTTTCAAAAATGATTTATATAAAAAAATTTATAAAAAAAATAGAAGATGATATTGAGTCAGAAGAAAAAATTGATTTTACGAGTAAATATAAGCGAATCTTTTATTATACAACTGATTTATCTATTATTCCCTTATTAAAAAATTATATAAAAGAACATTCAAATCTGTATGAATATAAACAAAATTCTATAATTTCATATTTGATTGCAAATGTTTTGGAACATTAAAAGAGGATGCAGAAAGCATCCCTTATTCTTTTAATAGCTTATCATTCAAGGTATATGTACCCATGATTTCTGCGTAATCGAGTATATGTCCTTCCATTGCTTTAACAACGTCTGGACCAAAAAACCTTCCGTGAAGATTTAAACTCTCTACGTCTAAGGCATAAACAGTAAAATAATAGTGATGTCTTAAAGCATCATTCCAAGGAGGGCAAGGACCATCATACCCGTAATAATCGCCCCCTAAGTCTGGATGATTTGCAAAAAAATTTGTATAATCATTTATGCCCCTTATACCATAAGAGACTTTTTGTTCACTCTTTCCTTTGGGGGTTACAGCATTGGAATCTATTC
>JBEQAN010000144.1:0-4465 GCA_041640315.1 Leptospiraceae bacterium | reverse complement strand
GATATGTGGAATTTATAAAAATTACAAAATTCAATGAACCTTTTTTAAATCTTCCCTTATATTCTATTAAAATTCGCGGAAACGCTTTTTTACATAATATGGTAAGAATTATAGTAGGTAGTATTATAGATAAGGCTATGAATAAATTACCATACTCTTTTAGAGAAATTTTAGAATCCAAAGATAGAACGAAAACGGGAAGAACTGCTCCACCTGAGGGGCTCTACTTTAGAATGGCTTATTATCCAGATATCCCAGAACTTAAAGAAAGTGGTTTAAATTTGTTAAAAGATTATCCAGTTTTTGGAAAATCCTTTTATAAAGATAAAATTAAAAATACGATTTGACACTGAAATTATATCAATTTCTTTGAAACGAAATGAAATTAAAAAGATATAAATTTTTTTTTATTATCTCCATTATTATTTTTTTCGTGTATAAAAATGATCTCTCGCCCCAAGAATTTGAAGATTCCATAAAAAGAGAATTTGGTTTCTGGTTAGGTGGTACATTCCCTGCTCCCGGAACCCAAATGGATGATCTTTTAGATTCAACGATGGGGATGGGGATTTTTTATCGATATTACTGGCCATCACCTTTTTTACTTGAAGCAGGGATGTCTTATGGAAATCATAAATCTCTTTCAACCCAGCAGTTATTCATCGTACCTATGTATTTTTCTCTTTGTTATCCGTTTTTAGTATTCAATCGATTTCAATTTTTAGCTAAAATTGGTTTAGGAGGTTCTTATTTGGAAATTAGACCCAATAATGTCAATGGTTGGGATCCTATAGTTTATGGGGGATTTGAGTTTTCCGTACTTGCAAGTAAGAAGTTTAAAGTCGGACTTCGTTTGGATGGTTATTATATATACGATCGCTTTAGGAATAAACCAGAGGAATTAAATTATTTATTCACTGATTCTGGGACTTATGATATAAGGATTTTAAAAAGCTTAAATTATACAAATTATGATGGAGCAATATATAATTTTGGTTTAATGGTATCATTTTTATTCTAATTTGAAAATAAAATTTTTTTAGGAGCGAACATGTATAAAAAATTAATTACCATCTTATTGTTATTTTATATTGTAAATAATTGTAATAAAAATACAAAAATTCCTTTATTAAGTTTGTTGTTTAATAATAAAATTACAGTAATTTTAAAAGCTACCTATGCGAGTGATAGGCCATTGGATTTTTCAGAAATAAATAATAATCAATTATTTGTGGATACAGTAATCTCTGGTAAAGAAGAAATCAATACAAATAATGTACCTTCCTATAGTGATTTGCCTATTTTTATAGATATTGGAGAGATCCGTGTATCTACAAAAGGTCCTTTATCTAATCTTGCTAACATCACGAATCAAAAGGATTCTGAAGACTTTTGGGATTCCTTAGCTCCAACAAGACAAGTTTATTGTAATAAAATTTATAATATTAATACAGAATTAAATAGTTGTATAAACAATAATGGTTTTATTGGATTTCAATTGTTGATGAATGGAGTTGGCGTACAATATCCATCTCGTGATGTGGGGGCAGGGATTTATTTACATGGGGGAATCTATTTTAGAAGTATTTTTACGGGTTATGCTAAGTTAGGTGCAAATGATGTGATTGGAAAATTTGACAACACTAATTATGTAGGAGCAGACATACTAAGATTTGTAAACTATGATCCTACTGCAGATAGTGGAACAATTTCAGTACTTCCAGCACAGTTTTTCCCCTTGCATCATATTACTTATCCGGGGACAGAGAATGTACGAATTTATCAAGAATATATACCAACAATCATTGAATTTCGTTTTAATCTTAAGGAAAATTTAATGTTACATTCAACCTTAGATCCCAATAGCAATAGTTATTTTACTTATGTAGGTTTTAGTGATTGGAGAAGGGATCATCAAGGTGAAATCAATAGCGGTGGTAATGTACTATTACGTATGCGAATGATTTATCCCTCTTGGTCAAATAAAATTAAGATTAGTGGTGGGACTTATTCTACAAGGCATTATTATGCATTGTATTATCGAAATGAGTGTAGTGACAATAGTTGTAATAAAGATTTGGATTTATTACCCGTTGCTGCAACACCCGTAAGGCAAGGTTCGGATAATATTCTTAGCGATATCATGCCGGGTAGTTATACTTTACAATGTAGATATGATGATATTTATGATGGTTATCCAGAGAAGGTGCTATCAGAAATTCCAATTGAAGTAGTAGGACATAATCGAACCATTGAAATCAATTGTACTTGTGGTCATAGTACAACATCTGGCTGTTAATGAAAATTGATACAATTTTATGGAATTGTAAAAATTTTATTAAATCCCATAATTTTTATGAAGGTCATGAGTATCTTGAAGCTTTATGGATTCAGAAGAAAGAGAATCAAATAAAAGGTTGTATACAATTTTTTGCATCATTAGAATTACTAAAAAGAAGAAACATCAATGGTTCAATTTCCGTATTTAATAAAGCTTTAAAAAATATTGAAAACCAAAAGATAAAATTATTATTTTTGAAACTTTATAATAAATATAAAATATATTACGAAGACTAATTTTTTTTAATTTAAGAGTTAAAACTTATAGAGTTCATTTTGAAAAATTGATTTTACAAAGTATAATCTTTTTAAAGTTAAATTGATTTGACTTTACTAAAATAGTAAATTTTTAGTAAAAAGACTTTTTTAATCAGAGTATCACTATGTCCTTAAAGCGAACACCATTGTATAATGAACATAAAAGATTGCAAGCTCGAATGGTTCCCTTTGCTGGTTGGGAAATGCCAGTTCAATATTCTTCAATAATAGATGAACACCTAACAGTAAGAATGCAAGTGGGGATTTTTGATGTGTCTCATATGGGAGAAATAATTGTAAAAGGAAAGGATTCAATCAAATTTTTAGATAAACTAACACCTAATCTGATTGAAGATCAAAAAGTATATCAAGTTCGTTATAATGCTATATTAAACCATAAGGGAGGTATAAAAGACGATGTTACGATTTTTCGCGAGTCTGAAGAAAGTTTTTTTATTATAGTAAATGCAAGTAATATAGATAAAATCTATAACTATTTTATAAGTGAAAATCATTATAAAAACTTAGATATCTATAATGTAAGCGATGCATACTCAATGATAGCAGTTCAAGGACCCGAAGCAGAAGAAAAAACAATAGAAATTTTTAAAAATTATGCTACCTTAATACAAGATTTAAAATATTATCATTTTATAGATATTGATTTCGAAGGTGAAAAAATACGAATCAGTCGCACTGGCTATACTGGCGAAGATGGTTACGAAATAATTACTTCTCCTACTTTGGGATTAAAAATTTGGAATATTTTTATCAAAAATGGAGTAAAACCGTGTGGCTTAGGAGCAAGGGATAGCTTAAGATTAGAAGCTTTATACCCCTTATATGGACATGAATTAAACGAAGAAAGAACACCCGTAGAAAGTGGCATAGGGTGGATAGTTAGAGACAAAGAAATTAACTATTATGGAAAAGAACATTTACTTCATCAGAAAAAATACGGTCCAGAGTATATTATCATTCCATTTATAATGTCAGAAAAAAGCATTCCAAGAGAACATTATAAAGTCTACGATAATCATAGAGAAATTGGAACTGTACAAAGTGGTTTATTCTCTCCATCACTTAAAATTGGGATTGGTACAGCATTTTTACCAATAGACTATAAGAAAAATGAAAAAGAAATTTATATAGAAATAAGAGATAAAAAAATTAAGGCAAAAACATATTCTGGAGCCTTTATAAAAGGAACAGCGGGAAGAAAAAGATAAAATTTTTGAATGTGAGTAGTTTGAATGTGATTGAATAGAATTGATTTTATAAAAAAATTTTTTAGAACCAAAATCCAATAAAATTTGTTATGATACTTAAAGGAAATTATATTATGACATTTAAAAAATTTAAAAAAATATAAAAATTTTTTTATCAAAAATACTACAAATTTGAGAAGATTTTTTTGATAAAGGATTCATCCCATTTTTATAACCACGTCTCTCGTAAGATTCTATATTCATTTACATCTCCATCTTATTAGTTTTTAAAATAACTTGCAAACTAAAAAATTTCAAAACCATATTACTATCACCTTATTATATTTACTTTTAAACTTCCAAAGGGTGTTTTATAAAGTTAAAATTGTTTCTATCCAAAAACCTATGACATAGACTTTTTAGTCCAGAAACAAGGATTATAAGAGACATACTATTTTTATCAATCTAGCCTTATGGGCAAAATTCCAAGAACTAAGGTTTAACAAAGGGTATTCTAAAAGTTATATTATCATAGTTATATTATCATAATAGAATGGGATATGGAGGGTAGGAAAATTAAAAAGGAGACTAAAGATTACATTAAGAGGAGAGATATTAAAAAGTATTGTTTAATAGTTATGACATAAGATTGAAGGTGG
>JBEQAN010000143.1:0-4471 GCA_041640315.1 Leptospiraceae bacterium | reverse complement strand
TATGGCAATTTCTCCTCGGTTGGCAATAAGGACTTTTTTAATCATTGTTTACAATCCATTTAGGTTTTCTTTTTTCTAAAAAGGCAGAGATACCCTCTTGTGCTTCTTCGCTAATTCTTATTTTAGCAATCAGTTCAGAAGTCATTAACTTTAATTCCTCTAAGTTATATTTTAAATTTAATTCCATAAGGGTTTTTATTTCTTTAATAGCATTTGGTGGTTTTTTTAAAAGTGTTTCTACAAAGTTTTTTAAATATTCTTCTTGTTCTTCCTTTTTAATAAATTTCGTAATAAGACCTATTTGTTCTGCAAAAGAAGAATCAAATCGATTCCCAAGAAGAAAGAGTTCTTTTGTTCTTGAAATACCAATTTTTCGTATAATATAAGGACTAATCACTGCTGGAATAAGACCCAAATTCACCTCGCTAAAAGAAAAGATTGTTGATTCATCGCAAAAAGAAAAGTCGCAACATGCTAAAATTCCAATACCACCTCCCATAATAGCACCATGACCAATACATAATGTTGTCTTAGGGAAATGATAAAGTTCATACATTAAATTTGCTAAATTATTGGCATCATTTTTATTTTCTTCGAAGGAATAATTTTTCATGTTTTTCATATAATTTAAATCTGCACCCGAACAAAACGATTTTCCTTTTCCATTTATTATTAATAAACGAAATGGTTCTTCTTTAATTTCTTTTAAAATTTGAAGAAATTCTAAAATCATTTCTTCATTAAGCGCGTTATGAACTTCTGGACGATTCAGTGAAATAGTATAAACATAAGATTCTTTTTTTATTTCAATCGTTTTGTTATTCATATTTACATCCTAAAAATTCCATATCGTGGATCCGGTATGGGTTGATTTAACGAAATCGATATTCCCAAAGCAAGTACCTTTCTTGTGTCTATGGGATCAATGATACCGTCATCCCATAATCTCGAAGTTGAATAATAGGGAGATCCTTCGTATTCATATTTTGCAATAATTTCTTGTTTGATTCGCTCTCTCTCTTCTTCAGATAAGGTTTGATTTTTAGCTTTTAGTTGTTCTTCTTTGACTTGAATTAAAACACTAGCGGCTTGTTCTCCCCCCATTACAGAAATTCGTGCATTAGGCCACATAAATAGTAATCGAGGTTGAAAACCTCTTCCACACATTGCATAATTACCTGCACCAAAAGAGCCACCAAAAATCACCGTAAATTTAGGAATATCAATATTTGATACCGCATGAACCATTTTGGCACCATCTCTGGCTATTCCTTTATGTTCAAATTCTTTTCCAACAATAAATCCTGTAATATTTTGTAAAAATATAATGGGAATTTTTCTCTGCGCGCAGAGTTCTATAAAATGAGCACCTTTTAAAGAGGTTTCAGAAAATAAAACCCCATTGTTTGCAATAATTCCCACAGGAAAACCCATGATACGTGCAAAACCACACACTAAGGTGGGAGCATAACGTTCCTTAAATTCATGAAATTTACTTCCATCTACTATCCTTGCTATGATTTCCTTTGCATCAACAGGTTTTTTTAAATTGATGGGAGCAATACCATAAAGTTCCTCTGGATCATAAGCAGGTTCTTCAATCGGTTGTATATCTAAAAAAAATTTTTTTGGGGCTGGTATGGATTCAAATATATTTCTACAAATTTCGATAGCATGTTCGTCATTTTCTGCTAAGTGATCTGCTACACCAGAAATTCGTGTATGAATATCTCCTCCACCAAGTTCTTCTGCGGATACGATTTCTCCTGTTGCTGCTTGTACTAGGGGAGGACCGCCGATAAAAATTGCTCCTTGATTTTTTACAATAATAGTTTCATCACTCATGGCGGGAATATAGGCACCACCAGCAGTGCATAAACCCATTACAATTGAAATTTGAGGGATTCCGCGTTTAGACATTTGCGCTTGATTATAAAAAATTCTACCAAAATGGTCCCTATCTGGAAACACTTCTGCTTGTTGGGGTAGAAAAGCACCTCCTGAATCCACCATGTAGACACAGGGTAGACGATTTTCTAATGCAATTTCCTGTGCTCTTAAGTGCTTTTTAATGGTTTCTTTGATGTAGGTTCCACCCTTTACGGTGGCATCATTAGCAATTATCATGGTCTCTTTGCCGTGAATAACTCCTATACCTGTGATGATACCAGCAGAGGGAAATTCATTATTATATTGATCCCAAGCTGCTAAAGGACTTAATTCTAAGAAAGGAGTATTGGGATCTATAAGTTTTTGAATTCGTTCTCTTACTAACAGCTTCCCCCTACTTTTATGTTTTTTTATTAAATCTTCATTTCTTTTTTTGACTATGGATAACTTTTCTTTGTATTCTTCTAAAAGAATTTTATATTTTTTATAATTTTCTTTATAAAATTCTGATTGTAAGTCAATTTTCGATTGTATTTTGTACACAGCTAATAAAATCAAAAACCATAAAATTTTGTCAATAATAATTCGAATTCGAATTAATTTGTAATTAGTGATAAGTAATAAAAATATATTATTAAGTAAATTTTGGTATTCATAAAATTATTTCTTTACACATATACATCAAAAAAAAGCTTGTTATTTGAATATAATAAGGAGATGAAAATGCAATTCGTACAGATGTTATTCGTGATTATTTTTTTTATTATTTGTTTAATACTCATTTTTTTTATATTGATTCAGTCTGGAAAAGGGGGGAGTCTTGGGATATTGGGAGGAGCTTCCAATACCCCCTTTGGTAGTTCTACCATGGATATTGTTGAAAAAATTACCTGGTGGAGTATAGTTTTATTTTTTATCTTAGCAATTTTACTTGCAATTTTGTTTGCCGCACCAAGAAAAATTTCATTTGAAAAATTGGAAAAAGAAACAACCCCTATATCAGAACAAAATCAACCTTCTACGAATCAGTAAAACTTTTTTATTTCTCTTGTTCTGCAATTTTTTTAAACTTGATTGATTGGATGTTGTGTAAAACATAGAATTTTTATTTAAATTTCAAAAATAACTTGAAATTTTTTACTTCATTACTAAATTTTAATATATGAAATACCTATAATTTATATATAAGGTATAACTTCATGAGAGGATGAATATGAAAAGATGGTTACTAATCAGTTTAATTATATTTATGATTAATATTTATATATGGAGCCAACCAAAATTAATTGATAGAGAAGAAGAGAGAAAAGAATATCCAGATCTTCAACAGACAGAAATTATTTTAGATAAAAATATTCAAGATGCTTATAAACGATTATCAATATTTGGGCCACTCGTAAATTTAGCAAAAGAAGATCGTAGTAAGTTTTTTAAACAAAAAGAAGATCCCTTAGATTTTAATCACACATTAAAAAATATTGTATACACACCAAGAAATACTTATTCAAGATATATAAAAGAATCCCCAGAATTTTTATTGATTGGATTTGGACCTACTCAAGAAATCTTAGCAAAGATTAAAGAAAGAATAGATTATGTGAATGGTCAAGGGGTCAAAGTGCCACAACTACAAATTGGACAAAGGGATGGAATTGAATTAACCCAATTTGATTTTATATATTCAGAAAATACCCCTACAAGAGAAGCTGTTGGTTCAAGAAGAAAATCATTAATGTTATTTTACGAAAGAGTGAACCAAGGAACAATTGATACACCACAGGATTTTAGATTGAGTTCTGTTGTAACTAAGGTAGTAAGTCATCATATTAAAGATGGTATAAAGGATGTAGAACTAATCATT
Source organism: Leptospiraceae bacterium (assembly GCA_041640315.1). Taxonomy (GTDB): domain Bacteria; phylum Spirochaetota; class Leptospiria; order Leptospirales; family Leptonemataceae; genus SKYB61. The sequence goes on along the minus strand of JBEQAN010000143.1, from coordinate 720 downwards.
GATAATGACCCAAATACAGAAAATATGGATGATGTTATCATTATACATCGATATAATGAAAAACCTACAAATGTAATTGTATTAGGTAGTATGCATAATACACCCAATAATCCTCACAGAGTACAATTTAAAAGAGATTTCTATTTACAACTACTAGACCATTTTAATACACTATACAGAATGGTTGATGGTTATGCAAAAAAAGATGGAAATGAATACAATCAAAAGGTAATAGAATTGCTAAAAAAATCAATGGAATATTAATCTAAACCATTTATATTTTATCAAGAAAAGAATGATAAAATTCTTTTCTTGATAAAACCTTTCTCAATATTTCAATATTTTTCTACTAATAAAAAAAACATTTACTTAGAAATTATACTATAAAAATATTTATTTTTAAGATATGAATTATTTAAAGTTTTATGAATCACGATTCAAAGAAACTGAATTAATTTTTGATTCTTTGCCCATTGCGATCTTCGCCATCAATCAGTTATTTAGAATCCTTAGATTAAATGAAACTGCATTAAATTTCTTAAATGAAAAAGAATATAAAGTTGTCCTTGATGAATTATGTTATAAGAGAATCTATAAAAGAAATGAAATTTGTCCCTTTTGTCCTTTAATCAATGAATGGAATGAACTAGAATTTGGAGAAAAAAAATTTCACCGAATAGAAAAAAGAATTCAGATTAAAGAAAATCATCAAGAACGCAC